>JARGOJ010000189.1 GCA_029210225.1 Planctomycetota bacterium | reverse complement strand
CTGGATTTATTGTTTGTCGGGGAATGGAACCAAATCCATGGCCAATCATATGACCCACAGAGTAGGCGGGCGGACACAGGGCCACGCCCCTACATGGCCATTCATAAGGATTAGAGCCCACAGCAACGCGAAAAAATGTAGGGGCGGACCGCGTGTCCGCCCTGGATTTGGTGTTCGCCCTGGATTTATTGTTCGCCCTGGAATGGAACCAAATCCATGGCCAATCATATGACCCACAGCCCACAGCAACGCGGGAAAACCACCCTGGATTTATTCTTCGCCCTGGATTTATTGTTTGTCGGGGAATGGAACCAAATCCATGGCCAATCATATGACCCACAGAGTAGGCGGGCGGACACAGGGCCACGCCCCTACATGGCCATTCATAAGGATTAGAGCCCACAGCAACGCGAAAAAATGTAGGGGCGGACCGCGTGTCCGCCCTGGATTTGGTGTTCGCCCTGGATTTATTGTTCGCCCTGGAATGGAACCAAATCCATGGCCAATCATATGACCCACAGCCCACAGCAACGCGAAAAAAAACACCCTAAATTTAGTGTTCGCCCTGGATTTATTGTTTGTCGGGAATTGGCACCAAATCCATAGGCGGGCGGACACAGGCCGGGCGGCCGGTGCCGTCACGCCCCTACATGGCCATTCATATAACCCACAGCCCGCAGCAACGCGAAAAAAACACCCAGGATTTGGTGTTTGCCCTGGATTTATTGTTCGCCCGGGATTAATTGTTTGTCTACTGTTCAGTCATCGCGACCGCGTCTCTTGACGGGCGATCGTCGTTCTCAATTTGAGAGTAGAGGAAGAGGCGATTCATCAATTCATTCTGGACGGCGAGTATGACCGCCAAAAGAATGATCATGAAGACTCCCGACCAGAAGGCCATGGCAACTAACATAAATCCTTGCATTGTTTTGTCCTTTCCAATCACCAATTTCAACGGCAGTCGAACTTGATGAGGCCTTTCTTAATACGGGTTTGGTCAATGATGATCTCAACGCTTGTCATCGTCTTCTTCACCTCGGTGCCTCGAAAGCCCTTCTCTTTATGAGCGCCCCCACCGTCGATGCTCGCCGTGGACATACCTGAGTGAACCCAGAGGAATTCAATCTTCAGCTTAAAAGGCTTCTTAGCCTTCTTGTTCGGCGTCATACGCTCAACAAAGGTCACTGATTTAGGATGGAAGACATACAGAGCTTTACTGAAATCAAGCTGGATCTCCGTTCCGTCGTCCAGCTTCACAACGATAGGCTTGGACAGCTCTTTGGTCCGGGCATCCTTCGCCGTCTTCAAAGTCGATCTCAAACTCGATTGTTGATCTCTGCTCAGGCTCATAAAGCCTTTGTTTCTGAAAGAGAGGAGGTTACTGGCGCCGACGAAATCACTCTTGGCAATTAAGGCATTCAACTCAATGAGAATCTTTCCTGTGCGTAGCTTGGCCGCTAAAGCGCGAACCTTCCCTTCGAGCTTGTAAGACTCGCTATTGTTGACCTTGCGCCAGCGTGAATCCTTCAAGACCCTTTGGGCTGCGTCCAGGTCCTCTTTGTTGAGCGCAGCGTTGAGCAGCGCAACAACAGCCTCGCGGTCGGCCTGGTCTTTTCTCTTGCGAGCTTCTCTAGCCGCCTTCTCCCGAGCGATCTTCTGCTCTTCAACGCGAATCTCAGCGGCTGTCGGGTAAACTCGAACAGCGTTCTTTGCGGTGTCTAGCTTGACTGCCAAAAGCTGGCCGTAAGTATAATCGTAGTCTCCAGCCTTATTAATCTTGGCGCTCACAGTCACCCGAGCCCAAAAGCTCACCTGACCAAGAAAGAGGCCACTCTTACGACGCCCAAGGACATGCACACCAAAGCGACCTTTAACGTCTCCCTTGCGTCCAGACAATTCGACCTTGCCGTTCTTATATACACGCCACGACGCCGTGAACCAAATTTGCTGCCCAGCATAGGCGCTAGGGTTAGAAACAAAATCTGCGAATTCGACCTTCCGAGGACTACCTGAAAGACCGATCACTGTCGGTGCTGAGTCTCCTCCTCCACCAAAGAACGAAGATCCACGACTGTAGCTCGGCGTCCTTGCTGAACCGTATCTCCCTTTAGCAAACGGATTCGAGCTGCGCCCACGATAGGGGCGACGGCCCATACCTGGCATATTCGACATCATCGTTTTTAGGGTGTCTCCGCCGCTTGCTCCCAAGGTCATGACGACAGGCACCATCACAATGCCGTTGCCAATGAACATGACCAAGAAGGCAAAACCTGAGAAGCCAAGGCTTGGCCAGAATGAACGGAAGATAAAACGCACCGCGGCCGTCTTTAAGAATCCCAAGAGCGCCTTAAGCGTTCCCTTCACCGTATCTTGACCGAAGGCCACGAGTACGGGTGTAAAGACCCATGAGACCCCTGCCATCGTAAGAAAGAGAACGGTCAATCCACCGAGCAAGATATGAATCACAAAGACCAGGCCCGTGCCAACAGGACCGACGTAGGGAATTTTGGCGATGAACGCCAAGATGACCAAGAGGATCAACGGAATCATTGGTAAGAGAGTGGATACAAAGGGCACCATGGTTAGCGGCGCGTAGTTCTGGAAGGCAAAGCGGAAGCAGTCTTTAACCCCAAGCGTCTCACCCTCAAGGGCCATTCGAGTGTGATAGGACAAAGCCCCAAGACCCATGTTGGCCACGGAAATCATGACGGCGAAGCCAAGCCCCATAGCGATGAGGGCAGCCACAGGGTGAATCATCGCGCCAATTCCAGCGATTCCCGCAAAGACACCGCCGATCACGGACACGGCGATCAATATGATGAAGGCAAAGAGCACCCGCGTCTTCGTCATACCTGCGGAGAAGGCGCGCCAGACATCCCGCTTCTCAAAGCGATAGCCCGGGTCGTAGCTTGGCTCGGAGGCTGTTCCTGCAAAGAACGCGGCTAAGCCCTTCTTCTCACCATCGTCGTCGACACTAGGCGCGGCCCGCTTTTTAGGCTTGGGAGCCTTTTTAGCCGGCGCGACGGGTTGCGCCTGAGGCGCTTCTTCGACAGCGTCCATCACGTCGCTAGCGAAGGGAGTCATGTCCTCGTCCTCGGCTTCAGCGACACCATCATTAGATGCAGACTCTAAGGCGTCTTGGAAGTAGGGTTCCTCATAGAGAAGTATCCACTCGCCATCCTCGCCTCGGCGAATGCGAGTTTTACTAGAGGTCTTGCCCTTCTCTATGTATTTATGAACCTTCGCGGCCGTCATTGGACCCACGGGCTTCTTCTTCGAACCGAGATACCAATCCATCGATTCCGTCATCGAACCAAACCTCTTTACAACAATGTGAGTCGAACGCTATTTCGAGAGAATGCCGTCGCAAATTCGCCGACAGGGCGCCGGGCAAAAGGGCCCTAGTAGACCTTACTCATGCAATTTCGTAATAGTAAATTTGAAATTCTGAGCGCTGTCCGGCCATTCTAACGAGAACCGAAAGCCAAAGAAATGGGTAAAAAGCCGTTCAAGGCGCTATTTATATAGTTTCGGGGCAGAGTATTGAGAGTAAGCCAATAGCCAAGATTTTCCCAAGCGAATTCTCAGGGCACTTAAAAGCTCGGCTTTAGACGTCCTCAACAGGATAGATCTTCAACACTGAGCTTAAACGCGGATAGTTCTTTGGGGAGCAGGCAATCATTGGAAAGGGCTGAAAACCATTCTTAGACCAACGCACTATATCGAGGGGTTCTCCCGTCTTTAACGCAAATAAGTCCCCCCCTGCCGCTCGCAACATCGGCAAGGCTCCGGCAATATCCCAAAGGAAAGGGCGAACAATCGCCCCGGAGGCGACGCCTCTGGCGACCAGGGTCAGGTGATAAACCGTCGAGCCAAAGCCTCGAATGTTCCCGGGGAAGTCAAAGTGGTACCACTTGATAATTGAGGATGGAACACAGAGAAATTGATGCCGTTCGTAGTCATGGGCCACGGTCATGCGCTCGCGCTTGTTGCGCCAGGATGGCCCCTTAAAGTCGCAGTGGTAAATGTCACCGACCCTTGGAAAGGCCACCGCGCTTAAGACCGGTTCGCCGTCCCGGAGCAATCCAATAGAGCAGGCGTAAGTGGAGAGGCCGAGGGCGTAATTGGTGGTGCCATCGATGGGGTCGATCACCCAAATATCGCCGGAGAGTCCATCGTCGGGCTTAATACCACCATACTCTTCCCCCAGGAAACGAGCCTCTGGGAAGAAGGTACCAAGGCGATCGACGATCATTTTTTCGACTTCGCGGTCCGCGTCGGTGATTGGAGAGTCATCTTCTTTGAAGCTTGTATGAGGGCCCCCGGCTCTCTCCTGTTCTTCGACGCAAAGCGCTGAAGCTCCCGAGAGAGTTTCGAGGGCGATCTGAAGTTCCCGGGATCGGAATCGCCGGAGGCAACCTCGTTTTGAATTGTCCTGAACTGGATCGGAGGCTTTCTCGGGCATCAACGTCCACCAAAAGGGCGTCTACGTGTTGGTTTGGATTCAGCCTTGGCTGGTTTTTCCGCTGCCTTTGTGCAAACGCAACCGTCTTCGATGAGACCCGTGACTTGACCTGAAATGACGGACGCTTGAGAGAAACGTTTGTCGACCGAGGTCACGCGGATTTGGCCCACTTTCTTTTTCTTGTGGCCCAAGACCTGCTTGGTGTCCCTGTCGATGATCGGGGCGCCCATTTTATAGACGTCGAAGACCTGTCCCACCTTCATGCCCGCGTTTGCGCCACGGTTTAGGACAATGCCAGCGTCGCTGGCCTCCGTCACCTTGAGAGGATAGACATCGTCAACGATGGTCCAAACAATGTTGTCGATCAGCTGCTCTTTAAGAACTTTCAGTTGGCTAGCGACAATCACTCTCAAGGGGCCAAGTCCGCGACCTTCTTTGGTGACGCTCGCGGTCACCTTCCGCGCTTCAACAACCTTCGTTGTGCGAGCGTCAAGGACACGTAGTTCGACCTCCATGTTTAGTTTGACAGTGACGTAGGCCCCAACGTTCAAGCGCCGTACCTCGACCGATTTTTTAGAAACACTCAGCTCAGAAATCTCTCCAAGGATCAGGTAATCCGCGCCAATCACGCTGCCAAACTTCACCGCCCGAGAAGGATCAGAGCGCCCTTCCTGGCCAAAGTTCTGCTCGCGAATCGCTGCGTCCACTTTGCTGCGCTCAACCACATCGAACTTGCCAGTCTTCACGAGCTTGCGAGTCATGACCGTTGTGAGGATCGAGGTTTCTTTCTCAACGCCAATCTTCCAGACCAAGCCACGGAAGCTCTCGTCGACGCTCTCATTGCGAATCGTAAATGGCAACACCGCCACGCTCGCGAGCCCAGGTGCGGCCAACTTCTTTGGCTCGGGCTTCGGAATTGAGACAACCTTAGTCTCAGGCTTCGTCGGCTCTACCGGCTCAAGCTTGCCTGGTTCAACCTTCTTAGGATCGGGCGTTTTAGGATGATCGACCTCAGGATCCTCAGGCTTCGTGACGGGAGGAAGAGGAGGAAGCTCGGGTTTTTTGACCGGTGGAAGCGGGTCTTTCTTGGGCATCGGCTCGACTTTTGGAGGAGAGACCGGGGTGGTCACTGTGGGCTCTTTCTTGTCGGCGACGTCCTTGACCTCGACTTTTTTAGGCTCGGGCGTTGGTTCCGGCTTTGGCTCGGGCTTTGGCTCCGGCTTTGGCTCGGGCTTTGGCTCCGGCTTTGGCTCCGGCTTTGGCTCGGGACTTGGTTCCGGCTTAGGCTCGGGACTTGGTTCCGAAGTTGGTTCTGGGGTCGGTTCAAGGACCGGGTCCTTCTTCGGCCTCATGGCCAAAGGCTCTTTCACCGGGTCCAGCTTTGGCTCGACCTTAGGTTCGGGTTTTGGTTCCGGCTTAGGCTCCGGTTTTGGCTCCGGTTTTGGCTCTGGAGTTGGTTCGGGTTTAGGCTCCGGGTCATCGTTGGTGTCAGGATCGGTGACAGGATCCTTCTCGGGGACCTTTGTCGGCGTGTTATCCGCCTTCTTCTCGCCGATCTGCTCTTCACCGCTCTTCTGGCCGCTCTTATCAGTGAGCGTCGCCAAGGCGTTCGAATCGCTGTTGCCTTGCTTGCCATCCAAGTTGAGGGCCAAGCCTCCAACAAACGCGGCTAAGAGTAAAATGACCGCCCCGAGGGCAAGGGGCAAGGCCAAAGAGGACTTCTTCCCGGCCGGAGCAGGGGCGGCAGCCGGAGTCTTGACTGCGCTCTCGGTATCGTAAGAGATCTCCGCCAGCATAGTCACCGAAGTCTGGTCCACAACCGTCGCTGGGCGACCATCCAAGATCGCTTCAATCTTCTTAATGAACTCCTTCGCCGACGAGATCCTGTCCTCAGGTTCCTTCGCCAAAGCCTGACTGACAAGGTCGGAGACATGACCGGGGATCTTTGCTTTCACGTTTCGTTCATGAACCGGCACAGGGGGCTTGGTGACATGGGCCATCAAGGTTTCCATGACCGTCGTCCCACTAAAGACCTTCTCACCGGAGAGCATCTCATAGAGAACACAGCCGACAGCGTAGAGGTCGGTGCGAGCATCAATCTGCTCACCGCTGGCCTGCTCCGGAGACATATAGGATGGCGTTCCAATGACGTGACGGCCGGTAAGGCTCTCCGCCTCAGGGTCGTCTTTCTCCATGATCTTAGCGATCCCGAAGTCGAGCACCTTGACGTGGTCATCGCCCTCGTCATCCTCAATAAGGATATTGTCTGGCTTGATATCGCGGTGGACGATCTTATTCCGGTGACCTTCAGCGAGGGCCGACAAGACCTGTCTAGCGATATTTAAAGCCCGTTCCACGGGGAGATAAGGCGTCTTTTGAAGAAGATCTTTGAGGCAAACACCCTCGCTGTAATCCATGGTCATGTAGAGGAAGCCATCTTGACTCTGCACAAACTCACGAACAGTGATCGCGTTAGGATGAGTGAATCCACTCATGGCCTTCACTTCGCGGATAAAGCGCTCGCGAATCGTGACATCTTCACATTGGCTCGGGTGCATAACCTTAAGCGCCACAAAGAGGCCAAGCAACTTATTGCGAGCCTTATAAACAGCGCCCATGCCGCCTTCGCCAAGCTTCGCGATGACCTCATACTTGCCATCAAGCTCCCGGCCTTCCAAGTTGCCGTAGCTCGTCATGGTGCCTCGACCCAAATAGCTGGAGGCCGTGCCTTCTCCGGAAGCCGCGTTGCTCGGTGTTCCACCAGGGACAGTGTCCGCATCCCCAAGGGGAACGATCGCTGCGGCTTCAATGGCGGCGAGAAACTCTTTCGCGGTCTGAAAGCGCTCGTTTGGATCTTTCCTGACGGCCTTCAAAATGGCGCCAGCGAGCGCCTTAGGCAGCTCTGGTTTAATCTCAAGGGGATTTCTCGGTTCGGCCTTACGGTGCTGCTTGATAATCGACACAGCGGTTGACCCACGGAAAGGAAGCTCCCCAGTGAGCATCTCATAAAGCATGATGCCCGTGGCGTAGATATCAGAGCGACCATCAATAGGCTGGGCCCGTGATTGTTCCGGGGACATATAAGACACCGTGCCAAGGATCTGGTTGGGCATGGTGAGATCTTCGTTCTCAATTTTGGCGATACCAAAGTCGAGGATCTTGACGTGATCGCCGCCGCCAATACTCTGAACCATGACGTTCTGAGGCTTGAGGTCGCGGTGAATGATCTTGTGCTCATGAGCGAGCGCCAAGGCATCGAGGATACTCGACATGAGCTTTACAGCCCGCGCAATCGGCAATCCTCCTCGCGTCTCTTTCAACACCTGATAGAGGTCTTGGCCTTCAATGTATTCCAGAGCCATGTAAAGCAAGCCATTGCTCAACTGACCAAAGTCTGAGACCTGAACGATGCAAGGATGTTGAAGCCGCGCCGCGATCTCCGCTTCGCGCTCGAAGCGCTTGCGGAATTCGTCGCTGTCACCGATATCCGGCTTGAGGACCTTGAGGGCGACGATGCGCCCGCCAAGTTGCTTGAACGCGGCTTTGTAGACGGCCCCCATTCCTCCCATACCGAGAAGTTTGAGAATCTCATAGCGCCCATCAATGACGCTACCTACTTCGGGAAATCCTGCTTCACTCATGTTTCAACCCAATTGATCAGTGGTTGTGGATAAGACTAATTATGACAGCCCAGTGGCCAAGAACCTATGAAAACTCACAGGAACCAGGCCCCAGGGCTTACAAGACAAGGCTTCAGCGATCTTGCTGCTTTGCAATCTTCTTCGTATCCGACCAAACAATGACGCCTTTTCTGATCTTGTACAATTGCAATGTCAACTGATAGTACACGTCCTTGACATCCGAATTACGCTTCTCAATAGAGGAAACCCGCCCTTTCAGCGTGAATTTTGGAGCCGTCAACCCAGGCTTTTCACCAGGTGGAAGCTCTTCTTTCTCGAAAACCCCGGATTCATCCTGCTCTTCGATTTCATCGACAACCCCTCGACGCTCTTTTTTAGTCACAGTAAATGTGAAGCCCTTCCCTAGAAGTTTGTTACGAACGAGGTCCGTCACATTCTGAGTATCAATGTATTCAGTGGTCTCGTTAGCCACAGGATCAATGATAATGACTGGTTTACCGCGAAGGTCTTCAGCTTGACTCTCCAGCATGCTGTTCACCATGAGTTCCACAGTCTCTTGAATGTCTGTGCGGCTCCACTTGGTGTTGACCCCTTCAACGTCATTGGGATTGATGCGCTTCACTTCTTTGGCGCCGCAGCCCGTCCCTAGAAACAACGCCGTGACGGCGACCATTGCAATATTCTTCATAACTCAATTCCTCATCTTCCGAATTCAATGTCAGTTAAATTTCGATTGTCAGTCCTCAACTCAGTCGGTCTTCCCGTAACGAATAAGGACTTTACAGTTGGTTGCTCCCGCACCGGGCGAAATGAGCTTTAATTGTTTTTCTTCCCCAGCCACTACGAATTCTGTGATCCAAGGTTGGTCTTTATTCATTATGAACTTGCTCTCTTCAAACCACTTCGCGACGTATTCAATGGCGTGATCACTGCTGTCCTGATTTTCAAGGATCACGACCACCTCCATTTTTTCGCCGACATAATTGGCGACCGCCGACTTAATCGTCACGTCACTGTCGAGACCTGAGTTCTTAATGCTCACGGTCGGTTCCTTGCGAGGCGAAACATCAACGGTGTTCGCGACCATCGAGCGGCAACCCACCGTGCCGCCAAGCAGGACAGCGACAGTTAAGAGTCTAAATAATTGGTTCATGGTTGTTCTCTTTCAGTTCTTCGAATGCTTTGAAGGCTCATCCCACCCAGACACCACTTCGGCGGTGTCTATTCAATTTTCTAATCTCATTTATCTCTTTGGCGCGGCTCCTGGAGTGTTCGGTTTTGCTTTCAATCCGGGACTCGCTGCGGTCCAGAACCGGGTACCAATACTGCGCCATAATCAACGTAGTCGATCACATTACCGCCCTTGCCCATCAAGCGAAGCTTCGCGGGGTAATTCCCCTCGGGGAGATAGACCTTTCCGACCTGGACGTTCTGTGGCAGGGTCCGCCACGCTCTGAGGTCCGCCTGTTCCGAGAGGCTCAAGATCAAGGACGCTCCAAGACCCACAGCGAGGCGAGCCAAAGGCCCCTCCGAGCTGGCGCCCTGCTCCGCGACTTTCTGAGCGACAATCTTTGCGATCACCCGAATGATCGCCTTCGCCACAATCAAAGGCATCCTGTCATTGAAGTAACGGAAGGCCACCTGCTCAATGCTGGTCATCGCTTTGCTTTGTACAACCTGCCCGCCAATCTCAAGCTCGACATAAGCCGCAGGATTGGGGACGCCCTGATAAAACGGCAAGGCGAACTTCTGAAAACCAAAGCCACCCGTTGGGAAGACGACATATTGCTCAATCTTCAGGGGCGCTTCTCCGCTGTCGTAGAGGATCACTATTGATCCTGTCTCCGGACCGGGAACAGTCCCACCGCTCGCTTCCAGGTATTTCGCCGATTCTTCATCATTGCCGAGCTTCGCCTCAATGCGCGCCATATCCGTAACGATGGTCGGGTGATTGGGGAGAATGTCATAGACCTTTAGATAGTATACCCGAGCGTTGTTCTCATCTTCCTGGGCTTCGAGCATCATGGCGGTCAGATAATTGACATAAGCCAATTGATAGACGCTCTGAGGATCGTCGAGGTATTCTCGATCGACCTTACATTTATCTTGAATGGTCGAGAGGAAGCCCTCCGTCGAAACCGAGGCCTGGCTCTGCTGTTTTTTGGCTTCTTTGTTCGCCGTTTCAAGCTCTTTGTCGTATTTCTCCTTCACGAGATCTTGCTGAAACAAGCAACGACGAGCCTCGACAGCGGCACCATCGACATCGCCTTTGAGAAAATAATTGCGCGCTTGAAAACTCGGCAATAGAACCCGCTCGAAGTCTTCACCCTTGTATGAGATCGTCTTCTCATTGACGAGGAAAGAAGCCGCCTCTTGAGAGATATCCGTGGCGCTGATTTTAGCGCGATCATCATATCCCCCCATTCTGAACTTTGCGTTTTCAAAGAGGCGAATACTCTTTTCGCTTTCCCCAGCAACATAGTGAACCATAGCCCGGTCCATCATGTAGCAGAGACCGTCAAGCTCATTGTCGACGTCCTCTTTGAAGCCTTGCGATGCTTCCTCAAACTGTCCGACCCGAAACTGAGAATAGGGTTTTTCAATGTTTGCATTATGATCGGTCAGAACAGCACATCCGCCGAACAGCAGAGACAGACTCAAACTGAGTATTTTCAAACGCGTCACTATTTTTGCTCTCTTAATAAAACTGGTCTTACATTCCCCGAGTGCCTATAAGACCCGTTCCCTTCAATAATTAATTTCCAATTGAGATCAATATCGAATCAATACTGCTTGACGACTTTTTTGGCGTTTCCAAATTCGTCAATTGCAATGATGACAACTTTTCGATCCGCCCCTAATTTGATCTTGGCTTCGTAGCTGCCATCGGCCTTGACGACAACGCTCAGACCATTGACGGTCACCTTGCTAGTTGGGTCGTCGACCTTCCCCCGCACTAAGACCGTCGCCGAGGCATTAACATTGGGCGGAGTCGAATCGAAGTTGTAAGATCGTGTCGCCCGGCCGCAGTTCCCCGCAGCGTCGAAGGCCTGAACATTGATTGTATTTTTACCCTCGGCGGCTTTGACAACCACCATATAGCGCCCATCCTTCGCGGTCGCTTGAACTCCATTGATAAGCACCCGAACAACATCCGTGTCAGGACTATCAACCCAGATACGAACAGGATTCGCGTTCAAGGTTTCATTCGCTTTAGGAGTCAGGATACTCACGCTCGGGGGAGTGGTGTCAGAGGGAGGAGCTTTCACTTTTGGTAGGACACCGTCGAAGACCCGACAGATCGAACCTTTCTTGAGAGTCCCAGCGGTCCCGACCAGCCACTTCGTCACCTCGGCTTTTGAGAACTTCTTCTGCGCGTCAGTGACTTTAATGAGAGCGACGTCTTGCTCTTCAGCCCCAAGGACCAAACCGGTGTCCTCGTCGACAAGCTCTTCGCCTTGCTCGACAACTTTGAAGACTTGCCCGACCTTCACTCCACCGTTGGCGCCGCGATTGAGATAGACGGTGCC
>JARGOJ010001289.1 GCA_029210225.1 Planctomycetota bacterium | reverse complement strand
AGAAATGCGAGTTCCGGCCTTTTTAGACAAAGACTCCACTCTCATTATTTTTTTCGAAGTCCTGACGCCGTCCCAAAAGTCGCAACGCCACACTTTTGAAGACCTCTTCATGACGGCTCAGGGCTTTGCTTCCGGGTCCAGCGTCGTAGAAAATCCATCCTCCTGAGCGAAGCGGAGCGAAGTCGACCACGAGGCAGCGAGTCCCATAGAGAGGAGCAATTTTTTGGGCGGCAACCCGTTGCAAGAGATCGATCGCTTGGCTATCTGGGGCTCGGGATTGATTTTCTTGCGACCACGCCCGTGATCGACCATCGACGAGCCAAATGCGCAGTCGGTCAACATCGTTGTTGGCATCAACCTTGAGTGAGACCCATGACTGCACGAGCAGTTGCTTGGGATCCGCGACCGCTCCAAGGGCGGTCTTCAGGTCTTGAGCGCTCTGGATGGGAGATTTGAGCGACGGCTCCGACAGGGTGACATTGCTTCGAAGTTGAACAGGGAAAGCAATTCTCTCTCGTTGATCTCGGTGGCCCGCCCAAAAATCCGGGCGCAGGAAACCCCGACTTTGGACTTTTCAAATTTTTCGTGGATCTCGAGTAGGGATAACAAGGGGAGGCGATCGCCAGGTTGGTCTTCTAAGTGAGGACGCCCTGCAATAAGGCGGCAGTAGTCATCGGCATCGGAACTCGCGGCGAAGAGAAAACCCTCGGCTTCTCCATCGCATTCCGCGCTCGGCCGCGCTCCGACGTCTTCAAGCCAACTTAGTCTTTGGCCGGTTATCCCAGAATCATCCCGTTCGTCGTAATATAAGTCCATTCACCTCAAACCTTCAAAATCTCGAGTTTTCCATGAAGCAAATTGTTGGGCAAGCCTGCACTCACTGTGAGAAAAACATTAGCGTCATATTCCAAGCGAAGGAATGTCCGCAGTGCGAACGACCTTACCACGTCGATTGTTTCGATAAAGCCCCAGGCTGTGTTGAGTGCGGACCGAACCCGATTGCTCCCAAGAAAGAGGACGTGGCATCGGGAGAGGAAGATGCCCCAAGTGATAAAGAACGCGCAGCGGTGCTCATCGCGGCCTTTGCGTTCATCATTTTCCTGGCGGTCTTCTTCGGGATTAAATCAAAGGTCGACGAACAAGACATTCCAGACCGCCCTGAGGCAACGATTAAGACGAAGTTCGGCGACATTGTGATTCGCCTATACTCTGACAAAGCGCCAAAAACCGTGGCGAACTTTATCAAGCTCGCGAATCAGAAATTTTACGACGGCATCATTTTTCACCGTGTGATGCCCGGCTTTATGGTTCAGACAGGTGACCCAGAAGGAACCGGTCGTGGGGGTCCGGGTTATTCCTTCGCCGATGAGTTTCATAAGAGCCTGTCACATAACCGCGCTGGTATCGTGAGCATGGCGAACTCTGGACCAAACACCAACGGCTCTCAGTTCTTTATCACTGTTGGAGCAGCCCGCCATCTCGATGGACGGCACTCGATCTTTGGAGAGGTCGTCAAAGGCATGGACGTTGTCAAAAAAATCGTCATGCTTGAGCGGTCTGGGGGGAACAACAGACCGATCGATCCGCCAAAAATGCTCTCGGTGACGATCAAAGAGCTGGAAGCCCCGAAAGAGAGCGAGAAGAAGTCCGACAAGGACTCGAAGAAGAAATAAGCGCCAAACGCTCAGCCTTCACTCTTTAAGCGTCGAGTTTGACATTCTCAAGCCAATCGCCGATCTCTTTCGCGCCTTTTGCCATATCCGTCGTGTCAAACTCGGCGTGATATTCGATGCTCTTTTGTGAGTGTTTGTATCGAGGATCGTAGTAGTGCTCAAGAAGGATGGAGGCCACAGCGAAGTCGTCTCCGTTGTCAAAGGCCTCGATTAACTGAACGGCTCCTTTTTTGGAGAGTCTGTTTTCCAGGAAGCGGAGGCGGCTTCGTATCGCGTCCTGACGTCCAGGCTTAGCGTATTCTTTGACCAGGCGCTCGGCTCGCGCTGCCGGATCGCAGGTGACCTTGATTTGAATCCCCGAGCTCATTGCCTCCCAAACACGAGCTGGGATGGGGACCTTACCGATTTTACGAGATTCTCCTTCGACAAATATCCAAGGGCGTCTCCGAGCCCTAAGCCAATGGAGC
>JARGOJ010001288.1:1863-2140 GCA_029210225.1 Planctomycetota bacterium | reverse complement strand
GAAACCTCGGACCTTCTTTGGGTTGGGGGAAGAGGGTTACTTCTCAAGGAAGAACCTCGATGCCGACTTGTCTATCATTGCGCGCTTCTATCGCTCGAAGGGCTTCCTGGATTGTCAGGTGACCCTGGAGAAGCTGAAGTTCAACGATGATCGCGATGAGGTCGTTGTTGTGATTCGGGTCAAAGAGGGCGAGCGCTATACGATTCGCAAGATCGAGATTCAGGGCAACCTTGTCTACTCTCGGAAGAATATTCGCAAGAACCTCAACCTTCGTCCT
>JARGOJ010001288.1:953-1845 GCA_029210225.1 Planctomycetota bacterium | reverse complement strand
AACGAGCTTGTGAAGGACGTGCAGGCGATTCAGAAGCTCTACACTCGCAAAGCTTATATCCACGCGAAGGCGCGCTTCGATGTCGTCTATGACCGGAAGCGCAAGCTGCTCGATGTTGTCTATTCGATATCCGAAGGGCCCCAGGTCAAGCTAGAGCGCATTCTCATCGAGGGCAATGAGAAGACCAAAGACAAAGTCATACGCCGTAACCTCTCGATTCAGCCCGGACAGCTCTTCGACGGAACCAACCTCGAAGCGAGCCTCGGGCGTCTCGGGCGCTTACGTTACTTTCAGGATATCGACATTGATTTACGCGAGGGCACCAAAGAAGGCCAGGAAGACTTGGTCATCAAGGTGAAGGAAGCCCGCACCGGGTCCTTTGTGATTGGTGGAGGAGTCTCGACGAACGCGGGGTTCTTTGGGAACATCGTGTTGAATCAGCGGAACTTTGACATCTTGGATTTCCCGACCTCCTTATCGGATATCACCTCGGGGCGTTTATTCACAGGCGCCGGTCAGAACTTCACGATTTCGGCGCAGCCGGGGCGGGAGCGCTCTCAGTATCGGGTGTCTTTTACAGACCCGTTCTTCTTGAAT
Organism: Planctomycetota bacterium; assembly: GCA_029210225.1. Lineage (GTDB taxonomy): Bacteria > Planctomycetota > J058 > J058 > JARGOJ01 > JARGOJ01. The sequence goes on along the minus strand of JARGOJ010001288.1, from coordinate 1,248 downwards.
GAGCCTTTTATCTTCGGCATGGATGCCTTTATCTTCGACCGGATCCGCCCGCAGTATCGCGAGGGTCGCCTTGGTTTTGTGCCCTCGATTGGTTTTCGTGCGACTCAAGACATCACCTTGAAGTTCCAGTATCGCATTGAGCAGGTGAGGATCTTCGACATCGACTTCGACGCGATTCCGGATGCCCTCAGGGTGTCGGGGAATAACCTCGTGAGCGGTGGTGAGCTGAGCCTCTCGGTCAATAAGAACTTCATCGACTCGTCCTTTGTCCGCTATGAGGGTTGGGGGGCGTCGG
>JARGOJ010001288.1:0-943 GCA_029210225.1 Planctomycetota bacterium | reverse complement strand
AGGGGGGCCGTTTGGAGGAGATGTGCGTCTTTCGAGGGCGCGTGTGAGGGCAAACTGGCAGACCACCCTTTGGGATTTCCCGAGGAACTATAAGTGGGTCTTTGGGCTTAGGGCGCAGGGATCTTGGCAGGAAGCGTTCGGAGCGGATAGCGAGACGCCTATTTTCGAGAGGTTCTTCGCCGGGGGTGTTCGGTCGTTCCGCGGCTTCGAGTTCCGTTCGGTTTCGCCGAGGGATCCTGTTCAAACAGATGAGCCGGTGGGTGGAGACTTCTTGGTTTTGGGCACCGCGGACTTCTCGTTCCCGATCTTCAAAAGCTTTTTACGGGGTGTTTTATTTATTGATGCGGGAACGGTTGAGAAGGACGTTAAAGACTTTTCACTGCGACGGATTCGCTATACCGGTGGTTTCGGCTTTCGCTTGAATGTCGCTATTTTCCCAGCTCCTGTGGCATTAGATTTTGCCTTCCCGATTCGCGCTCGGCGAATTGATGACGAACAAGTTTTCTCTTTCAGTGTTGGAATCGGCTTTTAACGAAGAAGTTCTTTGAAGGCAAAGCGAATAAATGACCGGTTCAATTTGATAAAAAGTGCGTCCATAAAAATTTAGGATTCCCGGAGTCATTAGTCATGCAGTCCACAAAATCTCATTGGTGGCAAGGCAGCAAAGTTTGGTTTGTCCTTGGCATTCTCATTACTGTCCTTGTGTATTCCCCCCCAGGAATTGCTCAAAGCCGTCCTCCAGCCACCATGAAGGTCGGCTTGGTCGACTTAGGCATCATCTTCAATAAGTTCAAGAAGAAAGACGCTCTCGAGAAGGGCGTGAGAACGATGAAGAAGTCTTTTGATACAGAGATGAAGAAGCAGAACAAGCTCATTCGTCAGTTGGACAAAGACGCCGAAGAGCTTGAGGGCAAGAAGCTCCAAGAGCTTGAAGATCGTATTA
>JARGOJ010000188.1 GCA_029210225.1 Planctomycetota bacterium | reverse complement strand
CAAAGTGAAAGTCAACACGATCGGACTTAAAGGTTCGAGCCCAACGTTTATGCGCCAGCTCGCTCAGCTCACCGGTGGGAAATATCAAAAAGTCGACTGAGCCCCTGGGCCAACAGTCATGACTTGCTTTCTAAGGCGCGGGTGTTCAATCTCCTTCCAGAGATCACCCGCGCTTCCTTTTTTTCAACGCTTGTCACGCTCCCAACACAAAAAGTTAGAATTTCAGTGTCCCTCACCGAGTCTGTATGGGAGCCTAATTCTATGAACTTGACTCACTGGTTAAGAGCGGCTTATCTATGAAGGAGACGACTATGAAGTTCGTAAAATCAGGACGGAGCGCTTTTCTCATAGCGCTTTCAGCAGCCTTACTCTGTCTGAGCTCGTCCTCCCAGGCTGGCACTTACGATAAAGCCCTCGAAAAGAAAGTCCGAGCGGGCATTGCAGGAGCCGCCAGCCTTGGCCCCGACGCCTATTGGCGCGACCCTGCGATTAAGAAGGCCGTCTCCGCGATCCAAGAATTCGGAAAGACAGACAACCCCAAAGCCGCGACCGCCCTCATTAAAATGGGCCTTGTCAAAATGAAGTTTCCTTCGGCCGAAGTCGCCGTCTTTAATGCTGTCAGAGAAGCGCTGAAGGGGATGAAAGACAAAGACGCTCGCGCCGCGGTGCTTAAGACTCTTAAGAAGAAAAAAGACTGGCGAGTTCAAGTCACGCTTATCGACGTCCTCGCAAGCTACAAAGACAGCGACGACGCCGAGTTTCTCCTTCACGAGATGCTCAACGCAAAGAAGGCGAAGGAGAGGATTGTTGCAGAGATCGCGGCGACCATGGCGAAACGCAAAGACAAACGGAGCGTGCGTCCGTTAATCAAGGCTTTTGGAGTCTGGAAAAAGCGCGGCGGAGTCACTTTCAAAGCCATTGAAGATGCGCTCTATGAAATCACAGGGAAGAGCTTTAATGAGCAAGCGGATTGGGACAACTTCTGGGATCCTCGGGAGACAACATTCAATCCAATGAACGCACCGAAGGCCCCACGGGGCAGCACAGTTCTTCGCAAGCGCCCTAGGCTCTTCGGCTCGGAGGTCATTTCAAAGAAGGTTGTCATTATCATCGATGTCTCCGGCTCCATGCATATTCGGGACCCAGGGGAAGACAAAGACGACGACCCCGTCGATGCAGGATTAAAAGGATCCACGGCACGCAAAACTCCCAAGAAACGTCCAGCAGGCAGCCCACCTCGCCCTGGAGATCCGAACTACAAACCCGGGCCTTGCCGTTTGCCGAAATGTCCAAAGCCGAACTCACACGATGGCAACCTCCCAGCGCATCGCATGCGCATTGAACGTGCGAAGCGACAGCTCGCCAAGCTCGTCAATGCCTTCGACAAGAACACCAAGTTCAATCTGGTCCAATTCTCGACAACGGCGTCGGCGTGGAAGCCAAAGAAAATCATGCCCGCGACCTCATCGAACAAGAGCAATGCCGTGGGTTACATCAAGAATCTCAATCCAAGCGGCGTGACCCTTGCCTATCAGGCCTTGATAACGGCCTTCCAATGTAAAGAAGCGGACACCATTTACTTTATTTCTGATGGATCTCCCACGAACGTTGAGGGCAAGAACTTAAGCGGCATTGACCTCACTAATCTGATCGATAAAGTGCGGCAGCTCAACAAATTCCGCAAAGTAAAGGTTCATACAATCGGGCTGAAGGGGTGCAGCACATCCTTCATGAGACAACTCGCGGCTCTGACGAATGGCAAGTTTCGCTTGGTCGATTGAAGTCGACGAGTGACCTTCACCTCTGTTCCCATTAAGATTAGAATTCAAAGCCTAAACAAGCTCTGAATGAGCCGATTCACTGCGCAGGAATAAAAATGTCGGAAGATCACGAACCCTTTGTCATCGTCGATGACGAAGATTTGCAACTTGGCTCGGAAGCAGACGAGCAGTCACTTCGAGAAGCCCTTGAGCTCGCTCGTCAAGAACATGCCGCCGGCCTCATCAGCACCAGTGTTTTTGAGAAGATTGAGCGCAAGGTTCAACTGCTCCTCGCAAAAGCCCACAAGGTCGTCGAAGACATCCACGGCTACATCGCCAAGCGCAAGCAAGAAGAGGCTGAGAAGAAAGCCCGTGAAGAGGCGGCGCGGAAGGCTGAGGAAGCACGTCGACGTGCGGAAGAAGAGCGCAAACGAAAAGAAGAGGAAGAGCGCAAACGCAAGGAAGAAGAAGCGCGCCAGGCCGAGGAAGCGCGCAAACAGGCCGAAGAAGAACGTAAACGTAAGGAAGAAGAAGCGCGCAAGCAGCGTGAGCTTGAAGAGATGATGAAAGAGCCCGACCTTCACTGGCGGGATCTCGAATCGATCTATGGTCGCACACGAACTGTCGGCTTGGATCAGGGCGCCTTTGCCGTCAAGCAAATGTATGAAGAGGCCCTCGCCCACCAAGACTGGTCTAGCTTCGCCCAACGAATTCGAGAGAAATACAGGCAAGACCCACTCCCTTGGACATTCACCCAGATTAAAAAAGCTGGCTTGCTCAAAGCAATGGACAACATCTTCCCTCCGGAAGAAGCCAACCCGGTTGTTGTGCCTGGATACATGATCGTGAAAGAGAACGCGATCAGCGATGAAATGGTCTTTGTCATTGTGAATGTGCAAAGCTCCGATCGCTTTCGTTACACCCCATCCAGCGTAGTACGCCTGAGCGATTTCACGCCGGAGTAAGCCTTTTCTTCATTCTTCCCATAAAATGAGGACACGAATGATCTTCCCCGAGACGGAGGATCGAACAATGAGGACCAAACGAAGCTCAATCCCATAGGACTCTGCTCTTCGGTATCTAAGAGGTGACGTGTGAAATCTGGCCGATTCTTTCTAGCGCTATCGGGATTTTGCGTGACCTTTGCTTCCCTCTACCTCCCTGCCTGCTCCTCTGGAAGCAGTCGAGGCGGAGGCACAGCGCCATTCGGTCTGGAAGCTCGCCCCATCGCTTCAACGCTGACCTTCCCGACGAATAATCCTCAGCCGCTGCCGCTAACGCCGGTGAACGCCTTCTCCAATTTGAGCTTTGACGAGCCGACCTTCTTAAGCTCCGCCCCAGATCAGAGCGATCGGATCTTTGTCTTGGAGAAGCGCGGTCGAATTCGTGTTTTTCCTAACGATCCCAATGTGACATTGAGCACTGTCTTCCTAGACATCTCAAACAAGGTCGCGGCGGGCGGCGAACAAGGGATGCTAGGTTTGGCCTTCAGCCCTAGTTACGCCCAAGACGGATTCTTTTACGTTTACTATTCGATGGAAAATCCCCGGCGTTCCGTCATTTCTCGTTTTCAGGTCAGCACTGGCGATCCGAACCGCGCCAATACAGCCAGTGAAGAAATCATCCTCGAAGTCGACCAGCCTTTTAGCAATCACAACGCAGGCATGATTGAGTTTGGTCCCGATGACATGCTTTACATTGCCCTAGGCGATGGTGGCAGCGGCGGGGATCCGTTTAACAATGCTCAAAACCGGAGCACTCTCTTGGGCAATCTGCTACGAATCGACCCAAGTTCTGGAAGCCCCTATACGATTCCCAGTGACAACCCCTTCGTCAACGTGTCCGGTGCTCGCGGTGAAATATGGGCTTACGGCCTGCGAAACCCTTGGCGCTTCTCCTTCGATCGCCAAACAGGGGAGCTATGGCTCGGAGATGTGGGACAAGGTGATCGGGAAGAGATCAATATCATTACTAAGGGCGGTAACTATGGATGGAGAGAGCTTGAGGGCAAGATTCCCTTCCAACCAAGCGGTTTGACCCCGCCCTCCCCGTTCATTGAACCCGTTCTCGATTATGGACGGTCCATTGGAAACTCCGTCACCGGCGGCTATGTATACAGAGGACCGAGCCTCAGCTCACTCGTTGGAAGTTACCTCTATGGCGACTATGCCTCGGGGCGAATATTCGCGTTGGTCAACACAAGCCAAGGGGTACTTTCAAATACTGAAGTCGCCAACGTCGCGAACCTCTCTTCCTTTGGAGAAGATCAAGCCGGAGAGCTTTACGCGGTCTCATTGAACGGTTCAATCTTTAAGTTTGTCCAGAGCAGTTCAGGTCCCCCGGCCAACTTCCCCCAAAGCCTATCGGCGACGGGCTTATTCAAAGATCTGGCGTCCTTGTCGCCCTCGAATGGCGTGATTGAATACGAGGTCAATTCACCGCTCTGGTCGGACGGAGCGCGGAAGCGGCGATGGATGGCGCTCCCGGGGCAGACTAAGATTGTCTTCCATCCCACAAACGGATGGACTTTTCCCAATGGCACGGTGATCGTTAAGCACTTTGAGGTTCTGACCAATCCGAGCAATTCAACGGTTGTTAAGCGCCTAGAGACCCGAGTTTTAATCAAAGAAAGCAATGATTGGCAGGGATACACATACCGCTGGAACGCCCAAGGAACGGATGCCCAGCTGCTGACTGCGAGAGAGACGGAGACCTTTGTTGTTCTCGATCCGTCGGCTCCTGGCGGGCAGCGAATGCAGACTTGGACTTACCCATCAAGGAGCGATTGCTTGAGCTGCCATACGGCGGTCGATGGACGAATCCTCGGGCTCAGAACGCGTCAGGTAAATCGCGGCTTCCAGTATGGCGCCGTCTTTGACAATCAATTGAGAGCCTTCAACAACATTTCAATCTTCACGACGAACATTGGCGATGTCGCTCAATACGAAGCACTCCCGACTCCGAGTGATACAAACAGCCCTGTAGAGGGTCGTGCGCGCTCGTATTTGGCGTCGAATTGCGCCCATTGTCACCAACCTGGATCGACAGCCCCGGGCTCTCTGGACTTTCGCTTTGGGATGCCGGTAAGTAGCCTGAACTTAGTCGGCGTACGCCCGAATTCAGGCAGCCTAGGTCTGACCGACGCCTTTATCATTAAAGCCTTCGACAAGGACTCAAGCGTTCTTTGGGAACGGATGCAACGTCTCGACAACAACCGAATGCCACCCCTAGGAACCAGCCTCGTCGACGAGGCTGGGCTCGATCTTATAGGTCGCTGGATTGATGCCGGGGCAAAGTAAAATCACCGTGCTTGCTAGCTCCTTTTTCGATGATCTGTTAGCGTTGACACAGCCTCCTCTCAGTAAATGAACATCCCGATACAGGCATTCAAAGAACTACAAATTCGATATATCCGACATCGAAAAGCCTACATTTCACTGCGGATGTATCCAGATATTCGTTACACTCAGAGCAGACATCTTTCAGTTTCGAGTGTCTCAAATTGAGGATTATTTCTCGGTTCTCTCTGTCATGTATACAATTCAAAAGCTACAACTTTTGAGAGGCGTTGGGCCAGCGCATAGGTTTTTATTCAACCCAGTCATCCTATTGGGCCATCATTGACAATGCTATAAAGGCTACTCATGAGACAAAGTCAAATGCACTTGGGATCGGGCCAGACAATTTCTTTTTTGGTCAGCACCGACGATGGAGTTAGTCTCTTACAGTGTGAGGATGCTGCGCTTTTTCTGGATCACTTCTTGGAGAAAGGTCCTCGTTTTGAGCTCCCTCATGGGGGGTACATTCGAGGCTTCGTCTCTCGAGAAGAAGGTGCATACTTCGATCTACGAGATAAATTTGGCTTGGTCCGAAAGGACATTCTCCACCTCGACTATGAGACAGCGCAGAACGAAATTTTGGATCGTTTATGGTGAACGAAAACAAGAAAATACTGGTCGTCGACGACGAGCTCTCGGTCGCCACAGCTCACCGTGCGCTGCTTGAGAAGCTCGGTCACTCCGTGATCGCAGAGACGGACTCGCGGCGCGTTTTGAACATCTTAAAGGATGTCCAACCTCACCTCGTTTTGCTTGATATAGAAATGCCTTTCCTGACGGGCCTCGACCTGCTCCAAAAAATAAAAGTCAGCTTTCCACAAACCGGCGTCATCATGGCTACGGTCGTCAATGACATTCAGAAGGCTGTCCGCGCCATCAAAGACGGAGCTTTCAACTACCTCCTCAAGCCTCTCTCAGAGCACCGCCTCTCCCAGGTGGTCAACTCCTATTTCCAAACTCACGATGGCCAAGAGGGGACTGTGACGGAGTATCCTGGCTTCATAACTAAGTCGCCGGTCTTCACGGAAGTCTTTCGCCGTATACGCTCATTCGCTCAGGCGGGAGTCGACGTCTTTATTGAGGGAGAGACAGGCACTGGCAAAGACTTGGTTGCTCAGCTGATACACAATCTAGCGGCCTCTCCCAAGGGTCAATACGTCCCGGTCAATGTCGCCTCTGTGTCGGCACAGCTCTTCGAGTCGGAGCTTTTCGGTCATAAGAGAGGTAGCTTCACCGGCGCCCTGTCGGATCATGAGGGATACTTTGGGCTCGCGAGCAAGGGGAGCCTCTTCCTCGACGAGATCGGTGAGATCTCTTTGGATCAGCAGGCAAAGCTGCTCCGAGTTCTCCAAAGCAGAGACTATCGACGAGTCGGGGAAACCGAAAGTCGCAAGCTAGACTCTCGAGTCATCTCCGCCACGAACAAAGACCTCCTCGCCGAAATTGAGCAGAAGCGGTTTCGAGGAGATTTGTATTATCGCCTGACGAGTCATACTCTGGTCCTGCCCCCTCTTCGTGAGCGGAAGGGTGATGTGGAAGCACTGTCCAATTACTTCTTTAAGAAATACCGATCTCAATATGGTCGGCCCTTAGAGTCTATTTCTCCAGATGTCATAGAGGTTCTCAACGATTATTCATTTCCGGGAAATGTCCGCGAATTGGAAGGATTGATTAGCTGCGCGGTCCTCTTAGAGCAGAATCCATGCCTCTCTCTCGAATCGTTCCCAAGGGCCATTCATCAGAAGCAAGCTCCGGTCGAACTTGACCTGAAGTCCGCGAAGGTGCGAAGCATCACGAGAGCGCTCGATTCCTGCAGCAACAATCAAACAAAGGCGGCGAAGCTCCTCGGTGTCGCTCGGGGAACTCTGAATCGTTGGATCCAGGAGCTGCGCTCTGAAGGACATACACTCTAGTGTTGTTTTCACTCGCAGAGGCTGCAAATCTGCCCATCCCGAGTGAAGCGGTCCTTGGCTCGGCGTTCGCGAGCGTCTTACTCGCGGTCTTCATGCTTGTGCAAGCGTTCTCCGACCGAAGCCGTTATGGGTCATTTATCGTCTTCGCGATGATTTGGTTTGTCTTGGGGTCTTTGGATTTCGCGACAGCACTGTATCCCGCTCCAGACTGGCAAGCCGTGTACGAGATCCTCCGTGCGGTTTGGTGCGGCGCTTATATCTCTGCGCTCATCTACCTCATTCACAGCAAAAAGAGAAGCGCGCTCATTATGCTTGGGGTGGTCTGGTCTCTCAGCGCTTTGACGTTTTTGTTCGAGCCTCGATTAGTCACGACCACGAGCTTTGTGCTCTCGTTTGGAAGCGCTTGCTTCATTCATTTACGTCAATATATTCGCAATAATTACTACTCGTCGACCGTTCTCTCCGCTTACTACGCCAGCATGACCCTGCAATGCGCCCTTTTCCCCGTCGTCATGTCGTCCGACAGCGACCAAGCCAAGTTTGGGGGTTACGCTTGCTACCTTATTCTCCAAGTTTTAAGTGTCTTCTTCGGCTGGATCCATCTTCCCCGCGAGCTTCGGGGGCAAGCACCGGTTCGAATCAAGCGGCGTCATGGGTTCCTCTTCTTCGCGGTCGTCCTGATAAGTCAAGTTGTCATTCAAATAGACCTCATAGTGAACCCACTGGAAAACTTCGGTCTTTGCATTGCCTTCAATTTACTGACTGTGGCTGCGACGACTGCGCTTTATTTCTATGAGCGTCAACAGCTCGTTGTTTACACAGAGAACGTCGAGGGACTTCTCTCGGAGCGCACTGTGTCACTCCGCTCCGCTCAAGAGGATCTAACCCGAGCGAACCATGCTCAGGCTGAACTCTTACGAGAGCAAGAGCTCGATCTTCGCGCCCAAGCCGTCGTCATTGACCGCCAACATCGCCTTGAGCTCGCCGCGCAAACAGCGGGTCAGGCAGCGCACGATATCCAGAACCTGCTCAGTCCCTTAATGATTCACACAAAAGAGATTGAGAAGAACGCCAGCTCCGCTGAAGAGGTCAAGGTTCGCGCCATGCATTTGAGCCAGGCCGTCGAGCAGTTGCTCGATTTGAATAGCCAAATGCTGGCTTTGTCTCGCCGTGGTCGCCTAGAGCGCAATCCCATACGAGTCTCAGACCTATTACAATCTCTCCATGGACAGTTTCCTGTCTCGAACCTGACGATTGAAAATCCTGAGACTGAAGATCTCTGGGTGCTTGGTTCATGGTCTCAACTGAATCGCGCCCTCAGCAATCTCATAGTCAACGCCCTCGACGCCTCCCAAGGCAAGAGCCCAGCGAAAGTCCGCGCAGAGAGCGTCACCATTGAAGAAACGCAGCGCTGTCACTTGGGATATCTAAAACCTGGCGTTTGGCTCAAGATGACAGTGAGTGACAAGGGACCCGGAATCCCCGACGAGATCCTTGAGCGCTGTTTCGAGCCGTTCTTTTCAAGCAAAACAGGCCAAACTCAGTCGGGATCTGGCCTCGGGCTCAGCATTGTGACCGCGGTCATCGACGACCATGAGGGCATCCTCGACATGCAGACTGGAGCCGACGGCACCACCTTCTCCTTATACATTCCAAGTATAGAGGCTCCAACACGAGAAAAGATCGAGCTTACAGAAGACCTGTCAGGAAATGAGACTGTCATTGTCATCGATGATGACACCCACGTTCTCGAAGAAGTCACCAGTCTCCTCAAGTCATACGGATACAATACCAAGGGATTTTCCGAGCATCAGGAAGCCCTTCATACCATTCAAATGGAGCATGTCGATCTTCTCGTCCTAGACATGAAGATGGCTGGAATAAACGGGTATCAGTTCTTTTTTGGCGCGCTCCATTTAAGGCCAGACATCAAGGCCATCATTCATTCAAGTTATGTAACTCAAAACGAATCGAGCAAGCTTTCTGAGCTTGGTGTTTCATCCTTCCTGAATAAGCCGGCGGCTCCTCTCCAAATGCTGAAAGCCATCCGGCAAGCGCTCGGGAAGCCAGACGTGGCAAAGGCTTCCTCGGGAATCGACTAAAAAATATTATCACTGGCACGATTCTTGTCATAGGAGCCCTCCTGATTACTTGAAGGAGGAGTAAACATGACTGATTTTGCAAGTGACAATGAATCGAATGAAGCTGCCTACGACGTAGTGGGACGTTACAACCAAAACAAAGTCAATGGCTTTCGTCAGAACCTCATTGACAAGATGCTCGAAGAGGCCGACTTCGGACATGCCCTCACGGTCCTCGACGCAATGGGAGGCGACGGTAACCTCAGTGCCCACATCATTGACTACTGTCAGAAACACTCCCTACAGATCCCCTCAATCACTCTCTTCGAAATTTCACGAGTTCAATGCGCCTTCGCCAAGCAACAACTTAAGGGCCATGATGTCACCATTCACTGTGGCAACATCCTTACTTTCCTCGACGAAGAAAAGAGCGCCCTGCCTCTTCAATCTTTTGATCGAGTCTTTATCAAGAGCGCTTCTCATGAAATCCCACTGAAAGACCAAGCTCGGCTCTACGAAACGGTTTATCAGCTGCTGCGCCCCGGCGGCTTGTTCATCAATCTCGGCTTCCTCTTTGAATGTCCCGACGAGCGGGATGAAATGAACGACATCGCTCAGGTTAAAGATGAGTGCGCGGGCATGCTTCAGGCTGTCACCAATCGTCACTTCCTCACTCGAGAAGAGTTGTACAGTCGCCTCAAACAGGTTGGCTTTGAGGATGTCTTCGCCGCGCATTCATTCAACTATGAGATTCGCTCCGAGGTCGTCGCCAATCAATACTTCGCGGCGGCCACGCGTCAGCTCGCCGACGCAAAGCACCAAGCTGTCCAGGCTCGTGCTTTTACGATGCGCCGGAATGGACGCATTGAGTTCGAGCGAGATATGAGCGTCATGAAGAGCCCAGGAGAGATCACTGTCGCTCGACGTCCGCTCCATGACAACTTGAACATCTTCAATAAATACCCCTTGCTTTTCCTGCGCCACATTCAGGCTCACGCAGAGATGCTCGACGCCGCGGTCGAATCGATTCCCAAAGTTGGCACCACACTCGACCTAGGCTGCGGCGCAGGATTGCTCGCGGAGCGTCTGCAAGCCTTTCCCGTGCAATACAAAGGGGTCGATCACTGCGACAGCTTAATTAACTATTGCAAAGAGCAATTTCTCCCGAATCCTCGCATTCATTTTCAATCCGGGAACATAGAAAGCTCGTTGGACGAACAGGACTTCGACTGTATCACTTTGCTCAACGTGCTCAATCTTCCAGGCCTTCGTTCGATCACAGTTCTAAAGAACGCGATCAACAATCTAAAGGCCGGCGGTTCCCTCGTCATCAGCGGCCCGCTCTCTCCCGACAGCTTCACCGACGCTGAACCTCACATCATTGATCAATTAAAAGAAGACGGGTTCTACGACGATCACCAAGAGACGATTCGCGCCATTCAAGACGCCAATCGCCGACTGGTCACAGAACACGGTCAATACTGGTCTGCTGCGGGGATGAGTCAACTTCTCCTTCAGCTTGGAGTCGCGTCAATCACTCGAGTTGAGACGTCGCTGTATTACGGTCACGCTTTCCTCGTTGTCGCACAGCGCTAGGAGCAAAAATGCAAACCAATCTCGTCGTTCCGAGTCCGGATCAAATATTTCAAAGAGTGCTCACCGCGCATTTACCACGGCCATCCTTCGACAAGCTCCAAGCCACAACAGCGCTCGTCGCTGGGCTCGGGGGAGGATCGAACATTGCGGAGTTACTGGCGCGGAAAGGCATCGGGGGGCTGATTATTGCCGATCTCGATATCTATGAAGAGCACAATGTCAGGCAGCGCGGTTGCTCCCTCAGCACCTTAGGTGAGGAGAAAACCGTCGCTATGAGAGCGCGGCTGTTAGACATAAACCCTCACCTGTCCATTCATACTGTGTCTCAGGGCATTACCTTGGAGAACGTCGACGAGTTGGTCCGGCAATCTGACTACGTCATCGACATGCTCGACTTCTCCGCGCTTTCAGAGAAGATCGCGCTTTATCGGGCTGCTCGTCGCCAAAAGAAGACTGTGCTGACTGCGCCGTCGGTGATAAATGGCGCGGTGCTCTACGTCTTCGGTCCAGAGGGACCGACCTATGAGGATTTCTTCGGCTTTGACCCGTCCCTCAATAAACAGGACATGAGCCTTCGCTTCCTCAAAAAACTCATCCCAGACTATCCCCCAGAGGCGCCAGAGAGCATGTATCGCCAAGCGGCCCGTGGCCAGCGAAACATTCCACTCGACGCGGTCGGCGTCGATCAGGCCAGCGTATTACTCGTCGCCGCCCTGGAGAACTTAGTGCTTGGTCGAGACGATCGCGTGATCTTCGCTCCTCGGGGCATTCAAGTCGACTTATCCAATCCTCAGTTTTTTATCAAAGTTATTCAATTCAGCGATATTGAAGAGGGCTAATCATGACGAAACTACAATCCCTTCTGGCTCCGATCGAGACGCCTTTACTTCACTTCAACGGTCATTGGATCAAAGCTGAGAACAAGCAACGATTTGGCTGTGTGAAGTATCGCATGGTCTATCAAAAACTCAGTCACGCATTGACTCTCGGGCTTGTCAACGATG
>JARGOJ010000187.1 GCA_029210225.1 Planctomycetota bacterium | reverse complement strand
TGGCATCGGGAGACAAAAGAGTAGCAAGGGTGTCACGATCATTTTCTTCGAAGAACTCATGGAGTATTGGAAGGCCGCCATCACCACCGCTTCTAAATCCACCGACGGCGAGTTCACGACGCTCTTTCACTTCACTCTTTAACGCGCTTTTTAGGATGAGCCACGAGGCTTTATCGCCCTTCCCGGCCAAGGATTCCGCCACTCGTAATTTGTAAAGAGCGGTCGAGTCAGTAGAATCCCATTTCACACCGTCCACAAGCTTCTGGGCCTCTTTGAGATCTGCATTTCCAACAGCGTACAATAGCCCTAAAAGGGCTCCTTTACGAACGAGTTCGTCGTCCGATTCCGCAGCGTTCTTCAAGGCGTCCGGACCCTTAGGCTTCATTTGACCGAGAATTTGAGCGGCGCTGCTCACAGCGCGCCGGTTCTTGTGACCGAGCATGGCAATCAGGGCCGGAATGGCCGCATCCCCCATCTTTTTTATGGCCTCAGTGTGGGGATAGCTTTCTTTGAGAAGTCCCCGATCAAGGGAGGTCAAAAGAATGGCTTCCACGGCGGGGACTCCCTCTTTCCCCAGGACCCCAAGCGCCTTCGAAGCGGCCAAGCGCTCCGCTCGTTCCTTGTGATTGAGACGCTTGACCCATTCACTGAGGGCGATGCCTCCAGGGCTTGGCTCTTTGGCCTCTTGCGCGAAGACCGCGTGGCCGAGACCCAATGATAAAACTAGGATGAGTAGACGCTTCATAACAGGAATGTTCCTTGATTTTCAGTGATAGACGAGGCAATAGCGAACTTCGACAATTGATCGATTCATTAAATCAATCAATTGCGCTTGCTGTTTTCTTCGCCCTCAGTAAATAAAGATGAACAACAATCGGCTCGCAACAGATAGAGACTCTGCGAATCAATTGCCTCTCGTCTGCATTCTCCGGATAAGAATGAACATGGCCTTGAACAATTTCGAGCGAGGACTCAAATCATCTGTAAACCAAACGCAGACTTTGGTGCTTCTGATCAACTTTTAGCTCTTGATAGGCTCCATAAAATTTCTTATCACCCTCATTATTTTCGAAATATATCTTCTCAGCTGTTATTGCTGTATCAACGTCACAGAAAATCGTGATTGAAAAGTGCCCATTTTCATCGGTCAAATTATAAGTCTGACTGCTCCCAAAGGATTTATCGACGCGATCTATATATATCTTTTTATAAGGATTCAACTCCACACTAAGAAACGACCTCCAAATCAATTCGCGCTTTCCAACCCAGGCCGTCGCTGGCAAGCTAGGAGCAGACCCTCTCTATTCACGCCGAAAGACTTCCGTGACCCTCAGCCCTTACTCCGACGAGAATTACATTGGAGCTTGCCTCGCCGAGAAGCAAAGCAACGTCCTACAAGCTCTCCAGACGCCGTCTCTCATCCTCAAAGATGGCCGAACGAGTAAGATTTGGCGATGTACAGAAACCGACCTCGTCGTGAAACAATTCAAAGCCCGGAACAAATCCAGTCTCCTTGCCCGAATTCGTACATCCCGCGCCGAGAGAGCCGCCAAGAACGCGTTTAACCTCATTGATAACGGTTTCCTCACGCCGACGGTCTTCGCTTACTTTCGCGATCAGTCTGATTTAGGCTGCTCCTATCTCGTCACCGCGACCATGACCGGCCTTCCTCTCGAAGAAAGCCTCTTCTCAAAAACCCTCGATCCCAAAGTCGTCATTCAATGGCTCGCCCGACTTCACAACGCCGAGATCTTCCACCGCGACCTCAAGCGCTCAAACATCTACATAAACGGAGACCAAGTTGGCGTCCTCGACCTGGACTCGCTCAAAGTGAAGCCCTTCTGGCCCTTCGAAGCCGCCGGCAAAGACTTGGGCATGCTCCTCAGCAGCGCCGGAGCCTTCTTCACAGACTCAGAACTTCAAGGGCTCGCCCGCTCCTACCAAGAAGCGCGAAAGCTCTCCGACGAAAACAGAGAACGCATTGTTCGCCACGCCATCTCTGTTGCCAAGCGCCGCTTCAAACGAGGCAGCGCCCCCAAAGAAGGAGGCTGGCCCCGTGCATAACGGCTTCCCCCCAAGCATCCAAAAGGGACTACAGAATCAAGGCGACGACCTGCGCATCCTCATAGTGAAGACAAGCAGCCTCGGCGACCTCTGCCACAGCCTCCCCGCCATCGCCCATCTTCGAGCTGTCCTCCCCAAAGCCCAGCTCTCCTGGTTGGCCAACATCGAATACAAGAGTTTTCTAGAGGAGCTGGCCCCGGTCGATAGAATCCTCTCATTCGACAGAGCCAGCTTCCGCCGAGGTCCCAAGATCCCCAGCGCCCTCAACAAGCTACGCCAGCTCATTTCAGAACTCCAAAAAGCACGCTTTCACATCGCCCTCGACCTGCAAGGGTTGATCCGCTCCGCGAGCTTTTGCATCGGCTCTAAAGCCCCCATCCGTATAGGTCCAGCGGAGGCCCGTGAGGGAACCTTCTTCTATTCTCACCGCCAACGAAGTCCCCGTTTCATGGAACACCCCACCCATCGCGCTTTCAGCATCCTCGAAAGCCTCGGAATAACACGCCCCAAGCGCATCCCTAGCTCCTTTCCAAGCTCCGCGCCCATTTCAGAAAAGATTACGACACGCTTCGCTGACGCTGAGCTTGAGAAGCCCCTCATCTTCCTCCCGGGCGCTCGCTGGTCATCAAAAACTTGGCCCGCCACATCCTGGAAGCAGCTCATCTCTGCTTTGCCGGAACACCCCATACTGCTTCTCGGTGGTCCTGATGAGCGCGGCCTCTGTGAAGAGCTTGCCCGTCAGACTCACGCCCTCTCTTGGGCTGGAGAGTCGACCCTGATGGAGCTTCCGGAGATCCTCCGCAGGGGTCGGTTTGTGGTGGGAGGAGACAGTGGGCCACTGCATCTTGGTGTGATGATGGGGCGGCCTGTCCTAGGGCTCTATGGGTCGACGGTGTGGCGCCGGACTTATCCCCTTGGTGCACAAAATCTTCTTCTGAAGCGCGCTGACCTCGATTGTTTGGAGTGCCGACGCCGCTCATGCCCTGTCCCCGGACACCCCTGCATGAACGATTTGTCCCCGAAAAGTGTCGCCTCAGCGCTCCGCGAAGCGTTAAAAAGCGCAAGTCATTTGACAAATCAATGATACGATCGTTGACCAAGGGTCGCGAAGCCCTATAATCTCGCGTTCCGATCTTTGATGGGATCGGAATTGCATTCCGCTTATTTAAATTGTCACACCAACCGGTTTCAGGTGTTCCGTGAACAAGAAGACCAGTCAAGCTCCCCAAGCCTCCTTGGAAGAAAAAGCCATCGAAGGTTGGGATCTCCTCAAAAAATTCCAAGGTCCCATCCTCGGGGTCCTCGGCGTCTCGACTTTGCTTGTTGTCTTCATGGCCTACCGGTCATCCGAAGATAAATCAAAGAATGTCAAAGCTTGGAACGCTCTCTATCAAGCGGAAAAAGCCTTCGATGAGAACGCCAGTAAGAAGGATGAAGAGAAAGAAGAGCCCAAATTCGACAAGGTTCTGAAAGACTTCAAGAACCACCCTGTCGAGCCCTTCGCTCTCATCAAACAAGCCGACGTCCTCTACCAAAAAGGTAGCAAAGACGATCTTGAGAAAGCCCTCGGCCTCCTCGAAGACTTCCAGAAGAAATACAGCAAGAAGCTCGACCTCTACAAAGACCTCGTCGACCGGAAAATCGCCGCGATCAAAGCCGAAATCGCCGACGACAAATCATGGCTTCCTAAAAAGGAAGAGAAGAAAAAAGACGATCACGATCACGATGGTGACGGCAAGCCCGACCACGATGAAAAAGATCACAAAGACGAGAAATCATCGAAAGAAGTCGAGCACGATCATGACGGTGATGGCAAGCCCGATCACGGTCCTGGCGAACATGGCAAGAAAACAGGCGAGTGATCCGACCGCAAGCAATTCGCAGCCGGACATATCCCAAAACGAAGTAAAAACTATAACGATCGAAGTGGACAAAGTTCGCCTCGATCGTTTTCTTGCATCCCAGTTCCCCGAGCAATCCCGAAGCTCCCTGCAACGCTGGATCAAAGACCAACTCATCTCCTCCACCCCGCCCCAAAAACTCAAGGCCTCAACAAAGCTCAGCCATGGCATCCAAATTCACATTGCCATCCCCCCAGAGCCCCCTCCGGCCCCCGTTCTCTGCCCCCAAGACATAGATATTCCTCTGCTCTATCAAGATGAGCACATCCTCATCGTGAACAAGCCCCCAGGGCTCATCGTCCACCCCGGCCCGGGCACCCCCGATGGCACCCTCGTCAACGCCCTCCTCGCCCTCGGTGGACCGCTCTCTAGCGCGGGAGGCGAAGAACGCCCCGGCATTGTGCATCGCCTCGATAAGGACACCAGCGGCGTCATGGTCGTCGCCCGGAACGACAAAGCCCATCGCATGATCTCGGCTCAGTTCAAAGAACGGAAAACCTCGAAGATGTATCGCGCCATTGTCCGCGGTGACACTCCGGACCGAGGAACCATTGATAAGCCCCTGGGCCGCCATTTGAAAGACCGCAAGAAGCAAGCAGTGCGCTACGATGGAGGACGGCACTCGGTGAGTCACTTCGAAGTAAAAGAGCGCCTCGGCCACATCGCGACCTTCGTCGACATACGAATTGAGACGGGTCGGACACACCAAATCCGCGTCCATATGTCCTCGATCGGACATGGAGTTTTAGCAGACCAAACCTACGGGCGCAGCCGTCACACAGCCGCCGAAGCCACCATCTCAAGGCAAGCGCTCCACGCCGCCATATTGAGCTTTGACCACCCAGCAACAAATGAACGCGTAACCTTTGAAGCACCGCTCCCGGATGATATGACTAACGCGCTCATCGCTCTCCGAGCGCTCAACAAAAGTAAGAAGTGAGGTTCCCCATGGAAGAATTTTCCCAAGGCATGCAAGATCCCAACAAGCGTCCGGTCGTCCGCGCTCGCATGGTAGACAATCCTCCCCGCTCGGGAGGTGGTTTCAAAGGAATCGTCGCCTTCTTTCTCATCGGCGGAATGTTCATGTTCTTCTGCGTGATGAGCTCGCTCATCAATCCAGGGGCCAACACCGCGAACCTCGCCGGTGACCCATGGGACAAGCTCCAAGAGAAGACCTATCGCTCCGGCACCAAGACAAACCGCGTCCTGCTCCTGCGCTGCGAAGGCGTCATTATGAGCGGTGGAAGCTCTGGTCTCCTAGGCACGCCCGCTCCAAGCATGGTCAAGCGCATTAAGAACAGCCTTATCCGCGCTGCCAAAGACGACACGATCAAGGCCATCGTCCTTCGCGTCGACAGCCCCGGAGGCGGCGTCACTGCGAGTGACCAAATTTACGACGCCATTTTGAAATATAAGAAGGCCACCAATAAGCCTGTCATTGTCTCCATGGGAGGCATTTGCGCGAGCGGTGGCTACTACGTCTCAGCCCCCGCCGATTGGATCTTCGCTGAGCCCACAACAATCACAGGGAGCATCGGGGTCATCATGCAGGGCATGAACTTCTCCAAGCTCTTCGATAAGTATGGCATCCAAGATGTCTCGATCACCTCAGGACCAAACAAGGCTCTCCTCAATAGCTCCGCGCCCATTGACGAGCAACACCTAAAGATCCTTCAGACAACCGTCGATAGCATGTATGGCCGCTTTGTCGAGATTGTCGCGACCGGCCGAAAACTCAGCAAAGAAGAAATCAAAGCCAAGAACATCGCTGATGGTCGGGTTTTTACAGCAGATCAAGCCCTTGAGTTAAAGCTCGTGGATCAGGTCGGATACCTCGAAGCGGCCCTAGAAGAAGCAAAAAAACGCGCTGGAGATAGCGGAGGCCAAGTCTTCGAGTATGTCTCTCAACCCACGTTTTTAGACCTATTCCAGGCAAAAGCCGGAGTGAATGTCCAAGTTGGCCCCAAAGAGCTTTCAGTTCAAGGACCCCGTTATCTTTATCTGTGGAAACCTTGAAGTTAGAATTCGGACCCTCAATTTTGTTAAAGATCTAAGGCTTGGGAGAAGACGTCCATGAAATGGGCTCCAGATAATACGCCCGTTGGTTTCGACCTCGAAGCAAACGAAGAAAAAGAAAACGCCGGACTCGTCAAAGAAGCGAGGAACCTCTTCCTCATCATTGGCGTCTTCCTTGGGATTCTTATCCCCGGAATCATTAGCTTCAAGGAAGGAGCCCTCAATGAGCACCTCGTGACCTTAAAGCAACCCGGCACCCTAGCCCGCCTAAACCCTTCATGGGACGCCGAACCCGTCGGCTCCATAAGCGTTGAAGGCAAGATCTTTCCCACAACGAAAGCCATCGATGGAGAAGTCGTCGACCTCGCTGTGAAGAAAGAAGAAGAGCCACCCAAAAAAGCTCACGGCGACCATGGGAAAGCTCACGAGAAGGACGAAGCTAAGGAAGCGGAAGCCCCCAAAGAAGCACCGGCTCCTGTAAAATACACCGTCAAAGGTGAGTGGTATCAGGTCACCGAGAACGGTCGACTTTTTGAAAACGCTCAAGCTGGAGACGAAGCGAGCATCACTGGCTGGGTCCCCGCCGAAACCGTCGAGGTTCAGCCCGCTGGTTTTGCGGGCGCTCTCATGCGCCGAGGAAGCTTACTCAAGACGCTCTGGACCCTGGCCTTCATCTCATGGGTCATCGCCCTCGCCGCCGCAAAAGCCATGGTGCCCTTCGTGAAGAAATGGATGCAGTATGTTGTCGCCCCCATGGGTTGGTTCAACACCCGCGTACTCCTCACGATCATCTTCTTCGTCGCCATCTCACCCATGGCCCTGTTCTTCAAGTATTGGCTTGGTAAGGACACCTTAGAGCTTAAGATTGATAAAGACCGTAAGAGTTACTGGGGCGACAAGCGCAGCCTCGAACGGGATCACTTCAATCACATTTTCTAAGTTCCCCGCCGAAAACAATCCTCACACAAGCGAAGCGCCATGGCCAAATTAGTCAGCAAAGACGACATTCAAGCCGCGGCGCGACGCATCGCCGGGCGCGTCCACCGCACGCCGCTCTTCACCAGTCGCTCCCTCAGCGAACGCTTTGGCGCCCCGGTCTATCTCAAAGCCGAGTGTTTCCAAAAGGCGGGGTCCTTCAAAGCCCGAGGCGCCTTTAACACCGCCCTCTCCCTCAGCCCCGAAGAACTCAATCGCGGCCTCCTTACCTACTCCTCAGGAAATCACGGCCAAGCCGTCGCCTACGTCGCGAAGGTCCTTGGGGTTCAGGCTGTGATTGTCATGCCTGAAGACGCTCCAGCTTCCAAAAGGGCCGCCTGCCAAGAATACGGCGCCCGAATCGAGCTCGCGGGCTTCACCTCCGACGATCGCAGAGCCCGCGCCCACGAGATTCGCGATGAACTCGGCCTCACTATTATCGAGCCCTTCCACGATGCCCGTGTGATCGCCGGCCAAGGGACCCTCGCTCAGGAGCTTCTCGAAGACGTTCCTGAGCTTCACACCATCGTCGCTCCAATCGGCGGCGGCGGCCTCATTGCGGGGACTCTCGCCGCTGCCAGGCCCCAATGCCGGGTCATCGGGGTTGAACCCGAACTCTCAAAATCGATGCACCACTCCCTCGCCGCCGGGAAGCCGAGTTTTTTCAAGCCCGGACCGACCATCGCCGATGGCCTCAAACCCACTCAACCTGGCGATTTGAACTTCCAACACGCCAAGGAATTACAGCTCGAAAGCATCCTCGTCACAGAAGAAGAAATCCGCCGAGCCCTCCGCTTCCTCTTCGAGAGAGCCCGAGTCGTCGCCGAGCCCTCCGGAGCCGCCGCCACCGCTGCAGTGCTCTCGGGGAAAGTCACCGCGCTCGGTCCAACCGCCATTGTGATCAGCGGTGGAAACGTCGATGCCGGTCGCTACGGCGACATTCTGAAAAGTTAAGTCATGCTCCTTGTCTGCCTTCACGGTTTTTGCGGTCAATCTAAAGATGCCGAGCCTTTCTTCGCAGCTCTAAAAAGACTTAAGCCCTCAAGCACCCTAAATTTCTGGGCTCCAGACCTCTTTAAGGACGAAGGCCCCCTCTCTCCTCGCCACGGCTTCTTAGACTGGGCCCGCAACTTCGAAGAGGCTCTCAGAAAACAGCCGGTCGAGGATGGCCTTGTCTTCGTCGGCTACTCTCTTGGCGGGCGCCTCTTGCTTCATGCCTTGGCCCAACTGCAAAGCTCAAAGACGGCCTGGCCCATTCATCAGGCTTTTTTCTTATCGAGCAACCCTGGTTGGATTGAAGAGGCCGAGGTCCCCGGGCGGCGAAGGTGGGAAAAACAGTGGAGTCGACGCTTTCTAGAGGATGAGTGGAGCGCGCTTCAACGAGATTGGAACGCCCTGGCTGTGTTCGAGTCTTCGCAGGAAGCGCAAAGGGAAGAACATCTCTTTTCCAGAGAGCTGCTGGCCCTCGCCCTGGAGAATTGGTCGGTTACTCGTCATGAGCGGGATCTTGAGGATATTAAGAGTCTGCCTCAGCACTGGTGCTTTGGTTCGAAGGATGCAAAATACAAAGCCCTCGGACAACGCATGGTTCAACAAGCCCGCCCTGGTGAGTTTTGCGCTGTCTTTTTTGAAGGAAGCGGACATCGCCTCTTATTGGATGCTCCGGATGAGCTGGCCCAGTATCTGTCCCAATCTATGTGAAAGACACCATGTCTGAAAACGTCTCAAACTTACTGCTCATGCTCCACCTCATCGCGGCCATCACTTGGATCGGCCCCGCCTTGGGTGCCTGGTCCTATGTGCTCCAGAACGATCGCTGGAAAGCGAAGAAACCGGGCCCACGGGATGAGATCGACGATTGGGTCTTGTCGGAGTTCTTAAGAGTCGTGACCTTAGAGCACTTTGGCTTTGTCTTGCTGATTACCACAGGGATGCTCAAGGTCCATTCTCTTGGCCTTATGGGAGGCCACGCAGTTGGTCCAGGAGCGCCGCTTTGGTTGAACATCAAGCTCTGGGTGGTGGCTTTAGTCATCATTCCTTTTGAATTCTTCGACGTCTATCTTGCTCATTGGGTGATTCCCGCCAAGATGGCGAAGCGAACCAGCAATCCAGAGGCTTTTAAGAAAGCCCTGAAACGACACGATTTAGTGGTCTGGCTTGGAAGTCTGGTCTTGGGCGGCGCCATTCCCACAGTGCTTTACTGCGTCACCTTCCGACCCCTATAAAAGGACAAGAAAAGAGTTATGCGCGAGTCTCCTACCACCGTCGAGGGCCGTTCAAAATCGGATTATGCCGTCGTGATCATGATCTCGGCGGTCTCAATTGCATTCCTCAGCTGGTTTATCTACGAGCTTATCCTCGGCTTCGCGACTC
Organism: Planctomycetota bacterium; assembly: GCA_029210225.1. Lineage (GTDB taxonomy): Bacteria > Planctomycetota > J058 > J058 > JARGOJ01 > JARGOJ01. The sequence goes on along the minus strand of JARGOJ010000187.1, from coordinate 2,435 downwards.
CTAGCGACAAGCTCTCCGGCCAGGAGCTCTTCAACGCCTACGGCTGCACCAGCTGTCACCGAATGGACGGCGCGTCGTCCGGGCGCGGCCCGAATCTCGCCGAATTCAGCAAATACGCGGCTCAAAGAGCAGCTCAGCGAAAAAACATCACTGGCAAGCCCTACACCACTGCCGATTACACCGTTGAGAGCCTCGTCGAGCCCGACGCGTACATCGTCGACAAATACACCCAAGGCATCATGCGCGTTCCAGGGGGCGTCACCGGCGTACAATTGGCACGCTTGACGGCCTTTCTGCTTAAGAAAAAAGAGGGCGACAATGAGATTCGCGCCGCCATCAAACGATTCATGCCTGGAGCCGTCTTGCCAGAGCCCAAGGATGGCGGCTGGCCAGCAGACAGAGGCGATGCAGCCAAAGGCAAGATCGTCTTCAACAGCTCAAAGACCGCCTGCACTCGCTGCCATAGTGTCGTAAAAGGCCAGGGCCTCGACCTCCCCGGACCCAATCTCCATGACGCCGGGGTTAATAACCCTGCTTACCTCTACGAGTCCATCACCGACCCCAACAAGGTCATTCTGAAGACCCATCAAACCTTGCTGGTCTTCAACAGCAACTTCAACCTCGAAGGTCGCATCACGATTCTCCGTTGGCCGGCGAAAGAGCCCGGGCTTTTGAAGGTGCAGACGCAGAACAGTGATAAAGAGCTGCCCTTCCGTCATCTCCATATCACCGACGAAGCGCCTATCGCCAAAGACAAGACAAATCATCTCACTCGCCATAAGAACGTTAAGGGCGCGCTCCCCGAAGCCATCCTCGACACCATCGTCGAGGACGAGACAAACATGGTCTTTGGAATCCAAATTTCCAAGCAGAGCCTGATGCCAAATTTTAAGGGAATCCTTAAAAACAATGAGATAGAAGACCTCGTTCGCTACTTGCTGAGCCTGAAGAAACCCGGGAAATAAGCTGAGAATCAAACAGCACCACGGAATCGAACGTTTTAGTCGTAGAATACTCCTCTTCTAAACAGTTCAAAGTCGATAGTGGAAACGGGAAGATCAATGACAACTTGGTGTAAATTCCTCGGGGGATCCCTCGCCCTCACGCTCATAGCCGCCTCTTGGGGCTCGGCGAGCGCAGAAAACAATCAAGACGCCTGGTCCCAATGGCGCGGTCCGACCCGCAATGGTCAAACCAACGATAACGCAGGCCTCACAAGCTGGCCCAAGGTGTCCTTGAAGAAGCTCTGGGAAAAGAAGCTCGGCGCCGGCTACAGCGCCGTCTCCGTCGCCGATGGGCGCGCTTACACCATGGGCCGTCGCGGAGCAGAAGACACCGTCCACTGCTTTGAAATGTCCACGGGTAAAGAGCTCTGGAGCTACAGTTACCGCTCAAGAAACTTCACCATGATGAACGCCGGGGGGCCTTCCTGCACTCCAAGCATCGTCGATGGCCGCGTCTACACCATCAGCCGCTCTGCCCAAGCCTTTTGCTTCGACGCTCAATCAGGCAAGATTCTTTGGAAGAAGGACTTCCGCAAAACCGCCGGAGCAAAGGTTCCAACATGGGGCTTCAGCGGCTCCGCGCTCGTCAAGGGCGACCGTGTCTACATTGACGTCGGCGTGATCGTCGCCCTCGACAGAAAGACCGGCAAGCGCGTTTGGGGAACAAGAAATTACGGCTCGGGCTATTCCTCCCCAGTCGCGTTCAAATTCAAAGGCAAAGAGCTGCTCGCGACCTTTCCGGCAAAGGGCCTCGTGATTCTTGAAGAAGGCAGCGGCAAGGAAATCGCCGTTTATCCATGGCGCACGAATTACAACGTCAACGCCGCGACTCCTCTCATTCTCAAAGGCGGCTCGGAGATTTTCATCTCCTCTGGATACAACACCGGCTGCGCTCTGGTGAAGTTCGATGGATCCAGCCTCAAAGAGCTATGGCGCAATCGGAACATGCGCAATCAAATGGCCTCAAGCGTTCACCACAAGGGTTATATCTATGGCTTTGACGAGTCACAATTAAAGTGTCTCGATCTCAAAACCGGCGCGGTCATTTGGAAGAAACGCGGCCTCGGCAAAGGGTCATTGATTCTTGTTGAAGACATGCTCGTTGTCCTCGGCGACCGAGGAATTCTTGAACTCGCAAAGGCGAATCCCAAGGGATACAACTCAGTCAAAAGTAAGCAGGTGTTGAACGGCAGCGGTTGTTGGACGGCTCCAGTTTTGACTCAGCAACATCTTTACATTCGCAATCCAAAGACAGGGCGAGTGGTTTGCTTTCAAGTCGGACAATTGAAAGAGAAGTCGGCTCCTGCTCCAAAGAGCACACCAAAGTCGACTCCCGGCAAGCGCAAGTTCTTCTAGTAAATTCATGGGGTCACTGGCTAGAGCATTGGGCCGTGAATGAGATAGGGTGATAGGAATTTAGCCCGCTAAATG
>JARGOJ010001287.1:1893-2157 GCA_029210225.1 Planctomycetota bacterium | reverse complement strand
GTCTGCTGGGGAGGATCAAACACTCCGGATTTGGGATTGGCAAGGTCGGAATGAAGACGCTGATAAACGAGTGTTCACCGCACCCACTCCAACAGACAGCTTGCGTTTCGAAACTGATTTCCAATGGGAAAGCATTAAAAACAAGAGTTCTATCCTATTCGGGTCTTATGGGATTTACCAAACGGAGCGCAAGGGACTCATGCTTTCCAAAGACGTTGAAGGACAACAGCAAGACTTGCTCGCCCTCGAAACTGAAGAGCAAGT
>JARGOJ010001287.1:0-1883 GCA_029210225.1 Planctomycetota bacterium | reverse complement strand
AATCAGGATCGAAACAAAGTCGCTGTCAAAACTGATAAGGGCCACATCATTGTCTGGAAGCTTAAGCGATTGCTGATCCCGCCGACACAATTATTCGAGCAGATTCAGCAGGAAACAGGATTGCAACTCAATGACTTCGACCTAATTTCCAAGGCGAATCGATAGCGTAGAAATCGGACAGATTTCAGCCGCTATTGCGCAGGCAAAGAGAGCTCTATCACCCGTAAGTCATGGCCTAGATGAATTTGCGAAAACACCGTTTACTTTTTCTTCGAGAAATACCTGAGTTTCCGAAGCCTTGTGGTAGGATTGCCAACTTAGAACGACCATTCTAGGGTCATAGTAACAGCTCGATTGTATGGATAGATAGAAGGTAGGGATGCCATGAAGCGTATAGTTTTCCTTGGTGTAGGGATGCTGACAGCTCTGGGACTGAGCATCAGTCATGGACAAGACAAGGTCAAGAATGACCCAAAGCAGATGCAACAAGACAAGGCTAAGAAGGCGAAGAAGCAAACCCCAATTGGTGCCAAGATTAAAGACCTGCGTTTCAAGGACATTCGATACTTGCCCCGATCTATCAAAGAGATTGGTCAGCGCAAGGCCTATGTGATCGTCGCGAGCACTGTCTCCTGCCCGATAAACGCTCGCTATTGGCCCAAGTTGAAGGCGCTACACAAAGCGTATAAAGGTCAGGGAGTCGAATTCTTAGCCTTGAACGTTGAAGCGCGAGATTCTATTAAAGACATGGCGACTCAGGCCGTGGAATATGGTGTGCCGTTCCACTTTGTCAAAGACATGACCGGGCGTAGTATTCGAAAGCTCGGACTGACGACGACTTCTCAGGTTGTGATTCTCGATGGTCAACGCATATTGAAGTATCGAGGGCGAATTGACGATCAATATCGTTTTAATGGCGCACGTCCTAAAGCGACCACCAATGAACTCCAAGTCGCTCTCAATGAGGTCCTCGCGGGAAAGGATGTCCAAGTTAAGGAGACTCCTGTCGACGGCTGTAAAATTCAATTCCAAAAAGAGAAGTATACGGGTTCTGAGAAGATCACTTACACTCGCCACATCGCGCCCATGATGCAGAAGCATTGCCAGGACTGTCATCGCCCTGGTGGCCTCGCTCCTTTCGACTTAATGACCTACGACGATGTCGCGACGAATGCACCAATGATCTCCGAAGTCGTCGCTGAGCGGCGTATGCCACCGTGGTATGCCAGTGAAAAGAGCAAGGGCTTCCACAACTACCGCGGCATGAACTCTGACGAGCGCGCTCGACTCGTTCACTGGGCGAAGAATGGCACGCCTAGGGGAGATGCCAAAGATGAACCCAAGGCGCGGACCTTTCCAAAAACAAAGTGGGAGATCGGTGTGCCGGACATGACCATTCGGGTTCCACAAGTCGTTAAGTTGCCCGCCGATGGTTACGTCAACTATAAATATTTCTTCATTCCTGGACAGTTCCCACACGATCGCTGGATTGAAGCCATTCAGATTCGTCCGGACAACACACGCGTTTTGCACCACTGCAACATGCTCTACACAATCATTGATAAAAATGGCAAGCGTCAGGACACGAACTTCATAACCGGCGTGGTTCCGGGGAGTGGCGCGACTTTCACTCAGAAGGGGACCGCGTTTAAGATTCCCAAGGGAGCCACCATTATTCTACAGGCTCACTATACAACGACCGGGAAAGAGGAGACCGATCAATTAACGCTCGGTTTCAAGTTCGCTCGCAATGTCATTAAGAAAGAACTCCGCAGCGTCCGTGCCAGTAATCGCAGCTTCAAGATCCCCGCCGGATCGAGTCATCATAGGGTTCGGGGAGGAGCCAAGCTTCCGGGTAAAGTGCAGGCAATTGCGTTGTTTAC
>JARGOJ010000186.1 GCA_029210225.1 Planctomycetota bacterium | reverse complement strand
ATTGAGCGCATCTGCTAAATTCAGCATCCAAGAGTCCGATGGTATCTCGACAGGAGCCGACGGAGGAGCTAATTTTTCTAGTATGAAAGGACAAATGGGCTGAAAGTATTGTTTCATAAGAGTTAGCGAGCGATTGACGGACCGATGCGTCTGAGGACATTCTCCGCCACGCTGCTGCAATCGTAGATAGCGGCTGAGGATTTGAATCGCCTCGATAAATTGTTCCGCGGCCTTGTCATAGGCTTTCTCAGCAAGGCGCTGCTTCGCCCGCAGACCTCGATCCTGAATCGCCAATAAGACCCAAACATCGAGTAAGTCATTTCCTCCTTGCCCTTCCTTCTTCGGATCGAGATTCGGCAGGCCTGTCAACATTGCGTTCAAGCGATGAATCGCCCTGCGAGCCCGCCTCAAATTCGACTCTGAGGCTGTTAAGACGCGAGAATCTAAATCACTAAGGCAGAGCAATGCCCCTAATCTCAAAGCATCCGCGCCATAGCGACGGATCAGGGTCTTCGGTTCGACGACGTTGCCATGACTGCGCCGCATAGGGCGCCTGAGGCTCCGATAAACGAAGCGCTCTTCGTCGGGGTTTGGGTCCTCTTGAACACGTCCGAGCGTTCTCTCCACGAGGTGTAAGGATCCATGAACGTGAACATGGGAGAAGATTGGCCGCCCTGTCACCATGTATGAGAGCAACTGCGCTGGCAAGCACCAACGAGAAAGCCAACTCGGATCGACGAAGACCTCTGAGATAGGGCGAGGAGCCGCTTCTTCCGGCCATCCCAGGCCAAGAAACGCCCAGGCGACCATGCTAAACCACGTCGAGAAGACCTCCTCAGGAGTGTCCTCAATCTCGTGACCCCACCACTGTTGACGCGAGATACACCAAGGTTCAAGACGGTCCAGGCGCTTCTCAAACTCGCGCTTCCAAGACTCATGAGAGAAGGTGATCGCGCCGCTACGCAATGCGTTTTCTACATGACCCCGAGCGGATTCCAGGTCGACGAAGAGCTCTTGCGAAGGAAGCACAACCGTCATCGATTCGCAACGGCCGCAGCGGGAGACCTCCACCCTCATCTCCTCGGCGGATTCATTGGGCTTCTCTTCAAGAGAGCCGCTCAAGCGGTCGAAGAGTTCGTTCCGAGTCGCCTCCCGCGTCCAATTTGGATAGGGCTCAATGCACAGGTTCCCCTGACGATTGAAAATCGTTGGCGGCTCACCGTGGAGACCTTTTTGACGGATGATTTTGTTGTCGTTGAAGTTGTGGCTGGGAACCAAGAAGGTCGCGTCCGTCTTCAACTGCTCGACCGCGACAATGGGCAACTCTCCGTCATCGACCGGATGCCGTGCGATGTGCCCAGCGTAATCAGCGTATGGCCCACTCGGATTGACAGCCAACGCCGCCGCTCCGAGCAGCAACTCTGGGAAGAAGGTCGAGGTCTTCAAGAGACGACCATCGTCACACTCGAAGCTCACCTGATACGAACGATCCACCAAAATATGACTGCGACGGGCGTCGGAGCTTACAAGGCTTGTTTCACAGCTTGGGCAATGGTGAACAAGGCGCGTCTCACGCTTGACCAGGCCTGCGTCTTCCAGGGTCTGGTAGAGGCGCCTGACAATATGATGGCCTCTCCGACTCATGGGATCAATCCAGGCTTCTGGATCGAAGCCGATTCCCAGGCTGCGAAGCTGCTGACGAATTCGAGCGTCATTCTCCTGATGAAGGTCACTACACTTTTTTACGAACTCTGGACGAGGATATTGCGACCGCTCGTAGGTCAAGGTCTGCTCAATCATTTGCTGAAGCTCGCGCCCGCCATGGTCGGTGCCGAGAACCCGACGGGCATGCCCCTCACCCTTGGAAGCTAAATAGCGAGCGTGAACGTCTAGGAGCAAGGCGGATAAGAACGATCCGATCTGAGGCCCGGTCGCTGTCGAGATAGGCATGGCCGCCAGGGTCCTCGACTGCCCCTTGAAGATCCCTTGCTTCTCCCAAAAATCTTGAGTCATCGGCTCGTCGAGAGCGAAGTCGAACTTCATTTCAAGAGGAGGTCGGCCCGCGCCTCCTTCGGAGTGATCCTTAATCATGTGGTCCATGATGCGTCGACCACGGTGGCCAATCAGTGGGTGAAGAACGCTCGCTGCGGCGTCAGCCAATTCATCTGCGGACTGTGTTGTCGTGATGCCTCGGGATTTTGCGTGCTTTAAGACCCTCAAGGTGTCGGGATAGACACGCTCAGCGGTGATGCGAACGTCGTCCTCAAGGTAACCATGCCATTCATCGGCGCAGTTCACGATTCCCATGCGATTGCAGAGGTAATCCGGCACAAACGTGATGCCTCGCTTGCGTAGCAATTCCGCATCGTCGGCCTCTTTGAGAATGTTGTTCGCCGCGCCGCAGACTAATTTCACCTTCAAGCGCGGGATGGTCTTCTTATTAACCTGGGCCCCAATCGCGCACGGCGCGAAAATGTCCACAGGGAGGTCGAATATGCCGTCGGGAGGAGTAATCGTGACCGTTGGGCAGGCTTCTGTGATGGCATCGAGGAGTCCTTGATTGATGTCGCAGACAAAAACAGTGGCGCCTGCTTGGATGAGCTTCTTAATAAGCGGCGCACCAACGTTTCCAGCTCCTTGAACAGCGACTTTCACTCCAGTTAGATCGGGGCTTCCCTCTATAAAGGCCCAACCCGCTTGCATAGCGCGAAAGACTCCTTGCGCCGTATAGGGAGACGGATTTCCACTTCCACCGATGGCAGCGGGGATGCAGGTGGTAAAACGATTGTGACTAAGGATCGCCTTCATATCAGCGGTGGTGGTGCCCATGTCTTCTGCGGTGTAGTAGATGCCGCCGAGGCTCGCGATGAAGCGTCCGTATGCTTGGAAGAGCTTGTGTCTCAACGCGGCAGTGTCTGGCTCTAATTTTCCTCGTTTGGCGGCGTGAGCAATCGCAGGAGTGACCGGCATGATGCCCTTGCCACCGCCCCACCAGAGTCCGGCCAAGGCGTTTTTGCGAGTCATTCCTTGGGCCAAGCGCAAGCCATCGACGAGCAACTCCGCGGCGTTCTTGTATTCCTTGAAGCGGAGTCCGCCTTGCGAGAGACCCCGGCGAGTATCGTGAACAAAGGCAAAGAAGAGAGTCTCCAGGCCGTCTTCCCGGCCAATAAAGACGCCTTCGTGGCGAGCGAAATCTTGGGATAGCTCGAAGAACGACTGAATTGGGCTTAAACAGCGATGAGACAGTGTGAATTCACCGTTCTCAAAGATAATGTAGGCCCGGGTTATGCCTTCGCTCTTGAGCAAATCATGTAAATCAGCGACGGTCCAAGTACGGACCTTTCTCGCTTCTTCCCTACGTTTGCCGTCCGCGTTCGTTTCCACAGCAAGCATGGCGATCCTCACTTCTCCAAGTCTTCCTCATTTGAAGCAAAGAATGGTATTACGATTAACGTCGATTTGCGAACAGAGGAAAGCCCATGTTGAAGATTCTTCGAACTCTCATCCTGACCATTTTGGCTCTATTCAGCTTCCATCCTAGCGAAGCCGGGCAGAAGGTTAGCCTTCGATTTGTTGTGACGGCCCCCGAAGGAACAAAATCAAAGACCCTGAAAATTGTTGGCAACCACGCCTCAATCGGCGCCTGGAAAGTCAAGAATGCGCTCGTCCTTAACCTCGATCCAAAGCGTCCTGGGGTCTATACCGCAGAGTTGAAGATCGGCGTAGGGGAAACCCTTGAGTTCAAGGTTGTCCGCGATGCCTGGACCAACGTGGAAAAATCCGCAGCTGGGGGTGAAATTCGCAATCGGAAAGTGAAGGTCACGAAAGCGGAGACCCTTCCCTTCGCTGTGGCCCGCTGGGCGGATAAGGGACCGCCGACAAGCCCAGAAGCGCACATTACTTTTCTCGGGAACTTCGGTAAAGCGAGCTTAGACAGGGACCGACCGGTTTGGGTGCATCGCCCTGAAGGCTATAAGAAATCTCGCTCCTACCCAGTACTCTATATGCTCGATGGGCAAAACGTCTTCGATCCTTCGACCTCGGCGTTTGGGGAAGAATGGGGAGCGGATGAAGCTCATGACCAGCTGCTCAAAGCGGGGAAGATCATCCCCGTAGTGATCGTCGCCATTGGGAACTCAGCGGGCCGTATGTACGAGTATACGCCGGACAAAGACCCAAAGTATGGGTCGGGAGGAGGGCTTCACAAGCTGGAGATGATGATTCAACAAGAGATTGAGCCCGCTTTAAGAAAAAAATACAGCATCAAGAAAGGAGCGAAGAATCGCGGGATCATGGGTTCGTCTCTCGGCGGCTTGGCGGCCTTCCATCTCGCCCTTCGGCATCCGGATCGCTACGGAGTGGTTGGTGTGATCTCCCCATCATTTTGGTGGAACAAGCGCAGCACACTCGCAGCCCTTAAGAAGATGAAGAAGCTCAAACGCGCCCGGAAGATGTGGATGGATATGGGGACGAAGGAAGGTGATGGCGTGACGCCCATCCGCGACTTAAAGGATGTCGCCGCTTTACTCCGCAAGAAGGGTTACAAATCGTCGGAGTTGAAGATCTTCATTGATAAGAACGCCACGCATTCGGAACCGTCTTGGCGCAAGAGACTCCCCCGTGCCCTGAGTTACCTTTATGAATCAAAGTCTAAGTAGGAGGACAGTATGAGGCTGCCAATCTTATCGCCTATGCTCTTCGTCATAGTTCTAATGCCGTTCGCCGCGAACGCCCAAGGCTTGGTCATATCGACTGATAAAGAGATAAAGAACTACAAGACTTGGGATCCGGGAGACACCGGGGATACGGGCGTGGAGCGGGTGGACCTCAGAAACACTCTTCCTGTTCCTGGTAAACAAGGCGGATTCAACAGCTGCGTTGCTTGGGCCGTCGCCTATGCAGCGAAATCCCATCAGGAAGCCCTTGATCAAAACTGGAACCCCGACGCGCCGGCGCGGATTTTCTCTCCGACCTTTCTGTGGAACAGGCTGAATGATGGGAAAAACAAAGGCAGTAAGATCGCCAAAGCCCTCAAGGTTCTTGCCGAAGACGGCTGCTGCACGCTAAAGACTTTCCCCTATGACAGGAAGAATAGGAGCCTCTACAAAGCGCCGATCACTGAAGAGATGAAGAAGGAAGCCAAGCAATTTCGTATCTCGAATTATGCGTTTCTTCGGACCAAAGCTCAGATTCAAAAGGCCTTGCAGTTGGGACACGTGGTCATGATCGCCATCACCACCGATCCACAATTTAGTAGCGGCAAATTGAAGTATTACGATCGGGCCCTTCGGCTAAAGGGCGAAAAGCTGGTTAAGCTCAATGGTCGTGGATCTCACGGAAAACATGCCCTCTGCGTCGTTGGCTATGACAATGCGCGAAAGGCATTCTTAATCATGAATTCCTGGGGCACGACCTTTGGTGATCAAGGCTTTATGTGGATTTCTTACGACTTGATGGCCACGGTGCCAAACGCAAAGAAGCCCGGTGATCCAGACGAGTTCATTCGAGAAGCTTGGATCGCAGAAGACATTTACTATTCGGTCAATTCCAAGAAGCGGGCCATCGATGTGCTTAGCCGCGCCCAATACAACGGGCTGACCTCTGGGAAGCCGCAATGGATGGTCACCGTGTCACTGAAAGCGACCAAGGAGGCCCTTGGGCAGGTCGAAACTGTGGTCTGGAAGCTCCCCAGAGGCGAGAAAATCCGTGCAAGAGCCGCCGTCAACTGGCGTTCTGCGTTTGCTCAGTCTGTGTCGATTCGGAAAAGCGGGCCAGGGTCCATCGACGGCCTAGTGGTCTTTAAGGATGGTCGTATGAAGGCTATTAAGGTCGACTACAAAATTCCCAAACAACAGCGAAACATTCGCCTTGAATACAACGATCGCTATTGGGGCCTGACCAAGAAGTTTAAGAAGCCCTCTTGGAAGTGGAGCTTGAGAATCGCCGGAAACTCCGTCGACATCGCCGACATCGAATCGGTGCACTACGACCTCGGACCCACGTGGAAGAACAGCAAATACAAGAGACTGAAGACGAATCCCCAAGATAACTTTCTCTTCACAATGAAGAGTTACACCGCAACAAGCATCAAAGCGACGGTCACCTTTAAGAACAAGCAAACTCAAACGCTAAACCTGGTCCAAAAATACGCTGCCCCCGTTGTCAACACGCTTAGGCTCGCGAATTCCAGCCGCTTCCTCGGAACGCGTCGGGGCAAAGCTCGTTGGTCATGGAGCGCCTTCGTGGAAGGTCCTATGGCGAAACTGAAACAGGTTGCGACGGTGGAGTACGAACTCCATCGGACATTTAAGAACAGACTGCGTAAAGGAGATAATAACCTTGCGCTTGGCTTCCCGTTGCATAGTTCGGGCTATGGGACATTTGAGATCAAGGCGACCGTCACGATGAAAGATGGGAAGGCCATTCAGCTTTCCCATCAGCTCAAGTTCACAGACGCAAAAGAAGAAGAGGACTCAGCCCCGAAACTCGGACATCCCTCAGCGTCGAAGAAAGCTCCAAGCAAAGTCGCTCCAAAGCGGAAAGCTCCACGCAAGGGAGACTGAATTTTTGGATGAGTGTTCCACACTGCAGCAGCGAACAACCTTGCAGTGATCGCGTGGAGCGTGTCTAATTAGAGTTACTAAAAAGTCCTATCAAGCACCACAACGCCGGATGTTTCGGCGCTATCTTTTGTGTTTTCACCAGTTTGAGTACTCAGCATGCCGAGTTGTAGTCTCTGTCAGATTCCGTTTCATGGATCCGACCAGCTTTGCCCCGACTGTCGTCGCGCCAGCGACCAAAGTCAGAGCAATGATGGTGGAGAGGGTCAGTCCCCCAATCAATCGGGAGAATCACGACAGTGGTGGCACCACGTTCTCACTCGGGATGGGGCCGATCCGATCGTCCTCACTCCCAGCAAAAACTATCGCTTTGGGCGTCACGAAGAATGTGAGATCCGCATTTCTTCCCGGAAAGCGTCGCGCTTTCACGGTCAAATCGTCTGGATGGGTTCCCAAGCGAGCCTAGAAGACCTCGATAGTAACAACGGCACATACTTAAACGACAAGCGCATCACGAGCCAGATATTGAAGGATGGGGACGAAGTCCGTATCGCGACTTTTATCTGCACTTATCGCCGGGTCCACGAGCTTGAAGAAATCGAAGAAGACCAGGTCGACTCAGGAGCGCTGACGACCGCTGGCCTGAACTCGATGTTCTCAGGTCATCTTCACAAGACTCCGCTGCTCGAAGTGCTCTCGACCATATCTCATGAAGGAGACACTGGGATGATCAGTGTCTTGCCGAAGAAGGGGCAGATAGGCGTCCATCAAGGCGAGCCGATGTGGTGCTATTCACAGGGCCTTGAAGGCGAAGAGGCCTTGCTCACGATGCTGCTCTTAGAGAGCGGTATGTTCGTATTTACACCCAAGCTCGAAGAGCGAGCGCGAAACATCACCAAGTCCTTTTCTCAGATTCTGGCCCGAGCCATCGAGCGAGGAATAAAACCGCCGAGTCCAGGGCAGACACGTGCGATTCGCAGACCCCCGTCGCGTCTCAAGGGAGCCCGTCCAAGGCCCCCAAGCAACGCGACAATCCAACCGGTGCCAAAGCCACGTCCAACGCAGCCAGGCTTTTCGAGACGCCCCGTAGGACCGAGACGAAGCCCTCTCCCAGAAACAGAGAAGATGCCACGGCCAACAAGTGGTGTGATTCGGCGCCCTCCCAGACAGCTCAGTCCTTCTCCTCGTCCCAAACCACCGCCAGCCAGTGAAATTGGCATGCCGGCACCGGATCGTGGTCGGGACTCTTAGAGAGTTTTGTGGCGTCGTTGAAGTTGTTGCTCTATGAAGCGCGGCAAGATTTCAGACAGTGCATCGCCGATACGACGGCGCTTTTTTTCATCATTGACGGCGCTTTGATTCATTTCGATTTCAAAGTAGAGGATTTGGCATGTGGAGCCGTGGTGTTCTGCAGAGTATATCTCGCCGCGCATGCCTGAATATGGCTCATTCGCTCGGGCTCTAAGGCCCTGCTTATTCAGCTCATCGACCAAGGCAAGCCCGACATCGGCGTTAAGTTCATCGAATAGAATTCCTAGATCGAAGTCACGATCCTGATTCGACCATTGACCTGTAAATGAGTGAATGGAAATGAGGGCAAAAGCCCTTCCGTGGTGCCTCTGGTAGGCCTGGCAGAGCCGCGCCAAAGAGTTGTGATAGGGCTCGTAATAGCGGGCGATTCGGCTTTCGACTTCCACCGCAGCAAGGTTACGATTCCCTGGAATGGATCGCCCCTCCACGGAATCAACGATGAGTGTCTCGTCTTTGCGCGATCGATTTAGGTCGATGAGTAGCCGAGAATAGAGGGAGCCCATCGCCGTGACCCCTGTCTTTGAAGCGATTCTCAGGACAGTCGCCCAAGCGCCAATATCCCAACCCCAGTGGTCATCAAGAATCTTCGCACCGATCCCCAGGGAGTTGTATTCCTCGGGGATCACGTTCCCGGCGTGCTCGCAGCAGAGAATCATTGGGATGGGAACAGCGCCTGGGATGATAGTAAAATTCGCGCCGTCTAGGGGTCCTTCGATCATGGGGTGCATTTAAATTGTTTTAATGGGGTCAAGTCAAGCAGCATTTTCCAGCTTGTTCAATTTGCCTTTTCGTAGTATTAGCAGGGATTCAACGAATATCCAACATCCTAGGCCAAAGAGCAGGATTGTGACCCCAAGTACAAGCTTGCCCGAGGCAAATTCATTTTTCGCGCACTCGGAATAAAAGTAGATGAGCTTGAGAACAAAAGCGTAAGCCGTAACAAAAGCAATAAAAGCGAAGGGAATGAGAGTCAGCCAGAAGTTCTTGCCTCGTCGCGCCAACCAGATTGTCAGAACAAGCAAACACAGGGCTCCAAGCAGCTGATTCGCCGATCCGAAGATGGGCCATATCTCGGTCCAGAGAGGTTTCCCTTCGGCGGTCTTGGCATCGAGCAAGAGCACCGGCGACAGGCAGGCCAGTAGGGAGGCGAACCAAACGTTTTTGAGTAAGGATCCGGCCCTGCCACCGACGCGCTCTCCGAGCTCCCCAAGGACAAAGCGCTGCACTCTCGCGGCGCTGTCCAGGGTGGTCGCGGCGAAGGATATGACGATCACCGCTATGATGACCATCCCCACAGGCACAGGGATACCAAGGCTTGAGAGGAACCAACTCCCGCCAGACAGGAAGGCATCGAGCTTGCTGTCGAGGGACTTCGCGGCAGACCAGCTGACATAGTGGGCTTGCCAGGCATCTGCGGACTTAAAGCCAGCGACACAGGCGAGCGTCACTATCAAACCGAGGGTCGCCTCACCAAGCATTGAGCCGTATCCGATGGGCCGAGCGTCGGGCAGCTTGTCAAGCTGCTTCGAGGTGGTCCCGGAGCTGACGAGGCCATGAAAGCCTGAAATCGCGCCGCAGGCGATGGTGACAAAGATAAAGGGGAACCAATTGGGTGCGCCGGGAGGGGCTGCTTCAATCGCTGGAGCCACAACCGGGGGATTGAGTATCGCCAGTCCAAGATAGAGGCCTCCCAGACCGACCATAAGCTGGTGAGAGTTAATGTAATCCCGAGGCTGCAAAAGCAACCATACAGGGAGACAGCAGGCAACAAATGAGTAGGACAGAAGGAGATACATCCAGAGCTTGATCGCTTTGCCCCGCGCCTTAGACAAGCTAAGGCGAAGCGCCTGAATCTCGTCATTCTTGCTCTTTGGGTCCCTCTCTTTTAAGTAGGTCAAGATCACCTTGACCTTCGTGAAGTCGATGGCCTTGACCTCAGGGTCGGCGACAGCAGCGGCGTGTTGCTCGGTTTGAAAGCCCTCTATGCGTTGGATTTGAGCTTGATCGAGGAAGAGGGTGTGAGTGGTGATGGGCGCCTGCACGCCGACGAAGACCATGACGTAGAGAGCGACTAAGGCGGCGATGGAGGGCCAGGTGATGGACAAGCCCTTTTTATAAACGCCGTAGCCGAGCAGCATGGCGACAAGGATCTCGAAGTTTATGGGAATCACGCTCGCGGGATAGTCAACAAAGAGGCTGGCGATGACAAAGGCAAAGACGGCGAGCACGATCCAGGTCAGGAAGAGTATGAGGATCAGAAAGAGGAAACGAGCCCGGCCGCCGACTTCCTCCCCAGTAATCTCTGCCATACTCCGGCCCTTAGACTTGGCCGAGACAACCAAGCAGCCAAAGTCGTGGACGGCCCCTATGAAGACCGCGCCAAAGACGATCCACAGCACCGCGGGGAGCCAGCCCCAAATCACGGCGATGGCGGGACCGACGATCGGACCGGCCCCAGAAATCGAGGTAAAATGGTGCCCGAAGAGGATATGTTTGTTGGTCGGAACGAAGTCGACGTCGTCCCTTTGAACGTGAGCAGGAGTTTCGAAGGCCTCAGCGCCGTCGTCCTCCGATCCGAAGACTCGCTGAGCGAGGTACTTGGCGTAAAATCGATAGGCGAGAGAAAACGCGGAGAGCGCGAAGATCGCAATCGTAATGGCATTCATAATCTAACTCCAGGCCTTGAAGCGCCATGATAATAAGAGCGATTGGAGAAAGACATGCGGGAAAAAAAGAACTCCGTTGAGAAACGCCAAGAAATCGCGAAGGCCTGGATTCAGAAGACTCGAAGCCTCTTTCCTGGTCGATTCCCCCGGGGCAGCGGCGCGCCAAATCGCCACGGCGCTCCCAAGCTGCCAACGGGTCAAAAAGAGGTCGCAAAATGGCCAGTGCTCGACTTGGGAGGACGCCCCGAGCTAAGCCGAGAGACATGGCGACTAGAGATCGATGGTCTCTGCGAGCGGCCACAGGTTCTCGACTTTAACCGGTTGATGGGGCTCGAACAGATTGAAGAGCGCTCCGATTTCCACTGCGTCACGACCTGGAGCAAGATGGACCTTGCTTTCAAGGGCGTTCGTTTTAGAACGATCGCGGACTTAGTCGGGGTCAAAGCGGAGGCTCGATTCGTCTTCATTACGGGATACGATCGGCAGCCAGGAACAGGTGTTCCTTACACAACAAACATAAGCCTCGATGCGGCCCTCGAAGAGGACGTTCTTCTGGTCCATGAATGGAACGGCGAACCGCTCCCCGACGAACATGGCGGACCTGTGAGGATGATCACACCCAAGCTCTACGCCTGGAAGGGAACGAAGTGGATCCAAAAAATCTCATTCCTCTCTGAAAACAAGCTTGGTTTTTGGGAGCAGAAAGGCTTCTCAGAGACGGCGCACCCTTGGATGAACGACCGATACAACCGCTCGATGTTTGGCGCCTGATTCTCGCGTCCTTCAAAAGAGGCGTTTCTTTGGGGATTTGGGGACCATGACTTCGCCAATGACGTGAACTATTCCATTCGACGCATGGAGGTCTGTCTTTAGAATTCTCGACCCAGAGATCGTATATCCAGCCTGAGAACTTCTTAAGCGAATGGTCGTTCCTGCGAGAGTTTTCACCTTCGTCTTCGCGATAAGATCCGCTGCAGACAATCGCCCTACCACAACATGATTCTTCACGATCTTGATCAGGGTCGCTTCACCCTCCGCTGTCAGTAGGAAGTCGAGCGTTTCTTTTGGGAGTTTTGCGAAGGCGTCATCCGTCGGGGCGAAGACGGTGAGTGGCGAGGTGCCATTGAGCGCTTCGACAAGCCCTGCTGCTTTGGCCACAGCGATGAGAGTCTTGAAGGTCCCCGCTTTCTGAGCGAGTCCTGCGATGGTCAATGAGGCTGTCTTCGGACCTTTGTA
>JARGOJ010001286.1 GCA_029210225.1 Planctomycetota bacterium | reverse complement strand
TCCGCACGAACGACTTCCGCAAGCAGGGTCCTCTCGCTCCCAGAGACAAGGTTTCCAATGTCTTGATAGTTACGACTGACGCGGCCGCGAATCGGTGAAGTGACTTGACTGTAACTTAGATCAATATTCGTCTTCTTGAGGGCCACCTGCGCGGCGATCACATCCGCAGCTGTCGAGTCGCGAATCGCGCGCTGCTGAATCACTTCAACCTCACGAACAGCTCGGCTCTTAAAGGCCGTTTCCATCCGATCGAGGCGAATTTGAGCCTCGGTCGCCAGGGCCTTCGCCTTCATCAAGGCCGCCTTGGCCTGTTCGACATTCGCGGAGTAAAGCGCAGGTTCAATATTGAACAAGGTTGAACCCGCCTCGACCAAATCCCGCGGCCGAAAAGACATGCTCTTCAGCTCCCCTGAAACCCGGGCTCGAATCTGCACCGTTTCATAGGCGACGACCCGTCCTGTAAAATCCGCTTCTTCTGCAACGAGTTTCTTCTCGGCGCGCTCAACGTTCACCTTGGCAGGAGGCGGTTGAAAGTATTTTTGTTCCTTACAGGAGGTGAAGAAGACGACAAGGGTCAAAACCGTCATTGACAATTTATTGCGCTTGGATTGACTGAATGTTCCACAGGATCGTTAACGTTCTAAAGATGGGGTTCCGGTCGTCATTCATCCTTCATTCTGTTCGCTGAGATAGGCCTTTGACTCTCACCCTAAGCCAGATGGATAGGCAAATTTTAACAGGTCCTCATCCCTCCGTTGAATACTAAACAAGCTCATGGGAAGTTATCCTTACAACACTCTGAATGTCATGAACTGTGAACACAACGATAAGAACAAGTGAATAATTGCCCTATGAAGCGCTTCCACAAACATTATGGTTGAAGTGCAGTTGGCGGTCATCGATCATTCAGTCTGTTCGGAACCAACAATTAATCAGTCAGTCGTCATTGATTTTGTCTTCTTTGCACCCGGGTAGAATGCTGTCCGGAGATTCTTCTTCACCAGACTATAAATAAATGAACTCGGCGCTTTTGCGAGGTATCACACATTGTCAGATCAATTCCCAAAGACACCCCAAGAGTGTTGAAAGACTTCTCAATAATGGTGCTCGTGAATTGAATGTGCACTGATTGCAAGCGAAGACTTTGCTTTCACCGCTCGAACGGTTCTTCATTTAGCAACGTTCACTTAGAGACACCCTGACATCCAAAAGCGACGGCTCGAAGTGAAGTATACCGGCATTCAGATTTACAAGCGGAGGTCGTCCGCCAGGGGCAGCATCGAGTAGATAACAAAAGAAAGCTCCGCCAAGAATAGAAGGCAGAAAAAACGCGAGGCGAACTCGGACACCTCTCCCCCATTGGCAATCGCCACACTCATAGCCGCGACGAGCATCCCAAAATTGACCGCCGCCCCCAAAAAGGCGCTCGATCGTCGACTCAGGCCCAGATAACGACCTTCTTCATTGGGCTGCACGGGCCCTAAGACCCGGTAACAGTCTCGGCATAGCTCCTGCGACTCGAAGCAGTCACCGCAATAGAAATCTCCGCAACGACAACAGGCGCGATCGAGGGCCGCTTCAGGATGATCTGCGCAAAAGACCGGGGAAAGCAGCGGCACAGTATGGGTCGACATAGACTTTTCCTTTCTCTCTAAAGCAAACCTAAACAAAGTCCGTGCCAATCCTCTTCATTCAGTCGAAGTGCCCAATTTTGAACGATTTGAATTTGGACAGGGCTCAGATTCGTTGAGCGCCCTTTGCAAAATGCCCGAGAAAGCGAGGGCATTGGCAAATTGAAAATCGAAGCCCTTGCTCCTGAGGTATACTTGTGCTCTCGCTTATCTAGAGGAAGGCCCAGCCGATGCCTGACAGCCCTCAAAAATTTCCTAGGAAACGGGTGCTCGCCGCTTGGGGTGTTCATTTATATACGGCCCTCGGCCTCCCATTGATGTTCTTTGCGTCCGTCAACCTCTTCGAGAACTTCAACGTCGAGAACAAAGATCCCACCATGTTCTTCGTTCTCATCTGGATCGCGGTCGTGGTCGATGCGACGGATGGCTTCTTGGCACGGAGAGTGAAGGTCAAAGACGTCTTGCCGTCTTTTAGTGGTCGACGCCTCGATGACCTCGTCGACTTCCTATGCTTCGCATTCTTGCCC
>JARGOJ010001285.1 GCA_029210225.1 Planctomycetota bacterium | reverse complement strand
AGTAGACTGTTATTCTGAGTGCTTCCTCGAAGGGGAACGCACGAGAACTGGATTGAAGGACACCCCCAATGTCTGAGAACAAAGGGAAAAATCAGCAAGCCCTCGGAGCACTCCTCGGCGCCCTCAACAGCGGCGGCGCGGAAGACGCTGAGCAAGCCCTCGACGCCTTGGAGAGCCTGGGCCAATCTGGTATGTCAGACATCCTTGCTGAGGGGCTCGACTCTGACGATCCAGAGCTACGGGTGACGGCCGCCAATGCTTTAGGGAACCTCGGATACCGGGCGAAAGGTTCGGTGCCACGCCTCGCGGAGGCTCTCAACGATGAAGAAGCATCGGTTCGCTGGGGCATCGCAGAAGCGCTTGGCAACATTGGCCCCGACGCGAGCGCGGCCATTCCAGCGTTAATAACAACCCTCGGTGATTTCATGCCTATCGTGGCCAGAGCTGCCGCCGCAGCGCTGGTCAAAGTTGGCGCCGGTTCTGTTCCAGCTTTAAACGCCGCCCTGAAAGATACAAATTCGAGTGTTCGAGAACGAGCGGCCCAGGCGCTCGGAGAAATCGGGGCTGACGCGAAGGCGGCGGTCCCTGGGCTCAAAGCCCTTTTTATGGACAAAGAGGCCGACGTTCGAGACAAAGCCAAAGAAGCCCTGGGTCAAATTGATCCAAACGCCATAAAGGCTACCACAGTTCCTCCTGTCAAGCGCATCGCGAAAGCCCCGGTGACTTCGGCGAAACCAAGCAAAGCTCCGCCAACAAAAACGCCAAAAGCCGCGCCATTGAAGGCTACCCCGGTCGTTGGATCTCGTCCTCAAATGAGCTTCTTTGACAAGCTGTTGAATTGGCTAAAAGGTCTCTTTGGCGGCAAAAAATAGTGTGCAACGGCATCATCGTAATGCTCGGTTGTCGAGGCGAAGAACCGACTCCTTTTCTATTCATTCTAAAACCTCAATATGCAAGCCTAAGACGCCCTCACGAGCTTCCTCTTCCGAGCTCCACCACTCTCGGAAAAAATCCAGGTAATCTTGCTTCTGTGAGTGATCAAACAATTCAGCTGGTAGGCAATCAATCAATTCAGAGAAGCTGGTTGCGGTGTATTTCTTAATGATCCTGACGCAATAACGGCGGCTTTCTCCCGGGTCCTCGACGAACTCAAAGACATCGCCGTCATTTAAGGGCCGCCAGCATTCTTCGTTTAGACGGAAGTCGACCCCACCACCGTCCTGAAGAAATCTCTCAAAGCCTCCAGCGCTCAATTGCATGGACAGCTTTGGACTTCGATCATCTTGCATCGTCATCCCTCTACGAATTATCTGTCTTTAAATGGTTGCAAGTTGAATTCCCGAACGAGCCTGGCCTCGCCCGATTGCCTGTGCTTCTCCAAGAGCCTCAATCTCTCTGCCTTGCAGTCTCAGTACAAACGGACATGGTTATCAATTCTTGTGAATGGAAGGGCCAGTCAGATAAAATTTTATGAGGGGCTTTGGAGAACGAGGAGTAGGTCGTCGGCGACTCCGTCTTCGTCGAGCATAAGGCGACTCTCGACGATCGTGAATCCGGCCGCTTTGACCTCTGCTTCAATTTCCTCGCGACTTCCTATGAAGCGAGTCGCGAGGTCGCCGTGGAGGGTGAGGCCTGTCTTCGGTTGAAACCCAGTTATCTCATTTGATCTTGAATTCCGGCACATGGTGTTGACGACGAAGATGCCGCCCGCTTTGAGGTGTTCTTGAACCTTCGCGTAGAACTTTGCGCGATCCTCGCCAATGATGCAATGGAGGCAATGACTGTCGACGACGAGGGGGAAATCTCTCTCATTGACTTGGCTCAAGGTGACGACATTGTCGACGAGGAAATGAATGTCAACCTTCTCTTCAATAGCTCTCTCCTTTGCCCCATTCTATAGCGCTTGGGGCAATGTCGACGCCGGTGACTTGGTAGCCTAATCTCGCGAAACCGACGCTCAGGTTTCCAGCGCCGCATCCAAGTTCGAGCAGCCGGCAAGCCTGAGGGATGGACTCGTGGGTGAACAGTTCTTGGAATTGCTTGATGACTTCTTCAGAGATCTCTGCGGGGTCCCAGCCAGCCTGACCTGCGGCTTTATTCTTCTTATACATGTCATCGTGACCGACGTAATTGGTGCGCATTAAGTGATCTCCAAACCTCTA
>JARGOJ010000185.1 GCA_029210225.1 Planctomycetota bacterium | reverse complement strand
ACTCTTAAAAAGCCTAAAGCTGACCAGTTTCGTCTTTAAGAACCCGAGGTCAAAGCTCGTCGATTCCAAGTGCGAATTCGCGATTGGGGCATGGCAAGCTCAGGCAAACTGGACCTCAAGGTTCGGGCCTCGGCTGAGAGATTGCCAGCTTTCCCACATCGAGAAATCAACAGCAATAACATTCAATAGCGAAGCTGAAATCGGAGACTGGAAAAAAGCCGCCAAAGCAGCAAAATCAAAGCTGCGCCTCGAACAGTTCATTTACTTCATTCACATTATCGCGTTCGATCTTACGCACAGCAATGTCAAGTCTCATCGACCTCAATGGACGACAGACTTTAAAAAGACTCTGAAAGCACTGAAAGCAAGTTAAACAGAGAGGTCCCAGGGAATGCGCTCGGTCGAGCTCTTCAATTCTCGGGCTGGCAAGACGGTCTTCAAGGTGATGATGCCTTCTTCAATCATTGAATGAAGATTGCGATAAAGCGTCAGGCGAGGAATACCGGCGACCTTGACGAGATCACGCAGTGAACGCCGGCCATCAATGAAATAGACGAACTCGCCATAAATCTTGTAGGCCTGCAGTTTCGCATCCGCAGAAACAAACTCGAAGATCGCTCGGGTCGAGCGCAAGATTTCTCGAAGTTCGTCCCACTCCGCCATGCGCTTCATCGCTTCGAAGAGGAGTCGCTCTTCCTGAAGACGCACTTTTCGATTCTCGTTCTTTTTAGCGAAGAATTCGCTGGGGATGTAATTACGGGCAAACTCGAAGGTCGCGTCTTCCCAAAACATCGCTTCTAAAAGCTCTTCCTGCACCGTCTTCTTAAACTCATCCAAGCGCTCTGGACTCTCGTCGTCAAAAGCCCGGCGCAAAGTAATGAGAAGGTCTTCCGTGGACTCCGTGAGAAATTCGTTCGGGGCTAAACTCTCACTGCGGCGCTCTGGGCTAAAGAGCACGTAGAGGCCACCGTTTACAATGTGCAAGATCCGCTCGCCCTGCTCCAGCTGCGTCACCCGCAAGGTCCCGTCATATCCAGAACGAAGCAAGAGTTGTATGAGCGCGGCCAAGTTAAAGTGCTTGAGCCGCCCCTCTAAAACGGAGACAACCCCCGACAGCTTTCCTTCTTCAAGCTTGGCGTTCTCCACCTCATTCCGAACCGACTCGTCCTCTTTGAATTCGTTGTAGCCAAAAGCAAGCGCGCTCTCATAAGACGCGAGAATCTCCGCTGGGCGCTTCTCAGATTTGGCCTTTTCAAAGAGGTCACTGTGTTCTTCGAGAGTCAACGGCCGAAGTCGTTTGTCCTTGAGCGCCCTATAAATGAACTGAAGCAGCTCCTGTCCTGTCGCCCGAGACATCGCCAGGAGATCACTCACTCGACGGCGTCCATCGAGGTGGTCGTGGGCCCGGCGAGGTTGTCCCTTTGGTGTTGGGTGGGCGCACTTGAAGATCGCGTCCATAGACGGCACCACTTGCCGAAAGAGCTTCCAGCGCATAAGCCCAAGGCGAAGCTGCTGCCGTAGAGTCGTGTCGATGGGAAGTATTAAAGACTTTGCTTCTGAATCCTTAAGAAAGCGCTCCGACTCTTCTTGCTTCGAACGGATCTTCAAAAGCGGGTTGCGCCAGGTGAAAATCGAAAAGCAGATATCGAGGAATTGTTCCAGGCGAAGTTTGAGCCAGACGTTCGCCTCGATAAAACCTCGGTCGACGAGGAGGTCTTCGGTCTGACAACCGAAGTCATCGGCGATCTCGGCGGCGTTGGCGAGCTGGGCTCCGCTGAGAATCCCTTGCTCACGGATCCGCTCAAGGACCCCCTTGAACTCGAACTCGCCACGAAAATAGAGGTGCAGCAAGTTGCCAGAAACGGCGACACAGATCGCCGAATCATTACCCCGTGCGGTTAACTCAAAGTCTTCTTTGTAGCGTAGGAGGCGCGAAAGTAGGTGGAGCCCCCGAGGTCCAGGGGCCCGGCATTCGAATCCCCCAACGCTTA
The DNA here is from genome assembly GCA_029210225.1 of Planctomycetota bacterium. Taxonomy (GTDB): domain Bacteria; phylum Planctomycetota; class J058; order J058; family JARGOJ01; genus JARGOJ01. The sequence continues at coordinate 9,830 of JARGOJ010000185.1, read as the reverse complement.
GCCACTTCTTTCTTAAGAGGACATGGTCGAATGACTGAGCTTTTTGGGCGAGCTCTGTCACTTCGTGCATCCACTCGTAAAGGCGGAAGGCCGATCGCCGGGGCTTGCCGTTGAGGCGCGTCGCGATCTGCGATTCAATTTGTTTGACAGGGAGAGGTTTTAGAACGGCTTCTTCACAGAAAGTGGAGAGCTCTCGAAGAACCTCAAAGCGCTTGCCAGCCTTCTCGCACATCTCTTCAACAGACAGCTTGCCAAACTTCAGGCGCGCCTTGACCCCGATCTTGTCTAGGGAAGCGCGGACGACAGCATCGGCATCCCGGCGGGCGGGGAGGAGAATGGCTTTTTCGGAAGGGAGGATGCGGTAAATCCGCTCCATCTCGTCCTTACGACGGGAGGCCTCTACGAGGATGGTGGGTGTATCGAGAGCTTTTGGCTCCGATTCAAAATTCAGAGCTTTCCGCGAGCGGTAGAAGTAGGAGCCCCGTTCTTGGAAGAGGATGTCGTAGAGACGCTCTTCGAAATCTTTGGGGGCTACGGATTCTCCGCTTTCTGAATAGAGCAGGATGTTGCCCTCGGAGAAGTAGAGTGCGTTTCTACTTTCACCGTTCCATACGCGCAAATCGCCAGTCCCACCACTCTCGTGTATGAGCTGCAACAGTTGCACTAAATCTAGGGCTTCGACGGTTCCCCGAATCATCGGGAGGATTTTCCTCGCTGATCCTATCTGAGTGTCGCTTTATTGGACCAAAGATACGCCGGGACTGACATGGCTCACCACAATAGTCCTAGCATTTCTCGCCCTCCGCGCCTGTTAACTCGTTCTATGTCTGGACTTGAATCGCTCGCTGTGATTGGATGTTTCGCCGAAAAGGAATAGACAAAAACCATGGTTGTGGTGCCCCTCTCTCCATCCAGACCGAGTCAGCAAAACGCTTCGATAAGCGTCGTGGTCCCGCTATACATAAAAAATGCCCAAGACTCATCCTTCCTAAAGGACCAGCTGAACACGTTCTTTACACAGTTTCATGACGATTTGAAGGAAAAGGTCCCGTTCGACATTTTTCTCTCCGACTCAGGTCAAGATTCCAAGTCCGCCGCCCGAATTCAACAAACAATCGACGAGGTCCTTGAGAACCATAGCCAACTTATAGAGCAGGTGACTTATCACCACGAGCCAACGGATGGCCCACCACTTAGCCGGTCTGAGGCTATGAACTTAGGGGTTCAGAGAAGCCTGGGATCCGTCTTGCTCTTTCTTCATATCGATTGCCGTCTTCCCCGCGGAGCCCTTCGGGACATACGCGACGCCGTTTCAAATGGAGCCCATGGCGGAGGATTCACGAAGACCTATTCAGGCAAGGCGCGGTTCTCGCCTCTTCACTGCACCGAGTTTTACCTCAATCAAATGAGAACGATTCGAGGCCGCCATTTAGTCGGCACCAACGCCATGTTTATGAGCCGCGACCTGGCCTTGGAGCATCCCTTCGTTGGTGACTTCCTGGAAGATGTCGAAATGTCCGACTGGATGCGCGCCCGACTTCGCCCTGGAGCCCTGAAAATCATTCCCAAAGCTGTGACGGTCTCGGCGAGGAAATACCAAAAGTACGGTCCGATCCCTTCCATTGCTATCAACGCCGCCGTCATGATCCTCTACCGGCTTTTCCGAGTCCGGCCGTCCCTACTGAAAACCCTGCTCTATCACCGAAAATTCCCAAGTGGACTGGCCTTCTGGAAGGTCTGGTTGCAGACCGTCGTCTCACTAGCTGATCGAGGAGGCAAGATTCATGGGCATTGAAGAGCAAATCGTCATTTTTGCTAAGCGCCCCCAGGCGGGTAAAGCGAAGACGCGCCTGAGCAAAGCACCCAGTCAATATCTTGGGGCCATCCCCCTTGAAACCGGCGCGACGATTTACCAAGCCTTCCTCGACGACTATGGCCAACGATTCTCCCAAAGCGCGGCCCCAGGAGAGGCCATCTTTTGCCTCCCGGATCGCCCGGAATCTCACGATAAGAGTCCGCTCTGCGCCTCTCCTCTGCCGATATTGATTGAGCCCAAAAAGGCCGGGTGCAAGGCCACGAGTATCGGAGAGGCCATGTCTTTCACCATTCGGCATTTGCTTGAGCAGGGCGTGAAGAAGGTCCTTGTCCTGGGCTCCGATCTCCCCCATATCCCCTTTCAATTCATAAGCAGCGCCTTCAAGCTCCTCGATACTCATCCCCTGGTCCTCGGAAACGATGGCGGCGGGTGTTATCTTGTAGCGGCGAGTGAAAATCCTGGGGTCCTTGAGGATCCCTCGATTGTCTGGAGCGAAGGCTCAGACTTTGCTCAAATCGTTGAAAGACAAGAGGCCCTGGGCCTGACAGTGGGAATCGTCACGGACCCCATCGACGATATTGACGACGCTGCCGATTTGGACGCGCTCATTCAACGGCTCCAGAGCGAAGCGGCGCTCCGAAGTGAGATCCCTGCAACCGTCGCCGCCCTGCAAAAACTTGGCGCGGCGATTCCAAATACCTGTGAAGGAAACGAGGCGGCTTCCATGAACATCGTGGTCAATGGCGAAAAAATCGAGACCCCCCATAGTAAGCTTGCAGACTTGATGTCCTCGCTTGATATCAAGCGTCAGGGTTGCGCCGTTGAGATCAATGAAGAAATTGTACCCCGGGCTCGCATCGACGATCAGAAGATCGCCGATGGAGATGTTATTGAAATCGTTCGTTTAGTTGGTGGTGGATAGAAACAAGTGTTCTGGCATTCTTAAATTCATAGGGTCTCTGGCTAGAGCATTGGGCTGTGAATGAGACAGGGTGATAGGAATTTAGCGGGCTAAATGACTGAACCCTAACGAAATTCACGGCTCAATGAGCAGTCAGTGACCATGGATTTGAGGATGACAGAGCACTAATGTGAAGGAAGAAGTGCGATATGAGTGATGTGTTAAAAATTGGCAAGTACGAGATCAAGTCGAGAATCATTCTCGGTACCGGCAAATACAAGAGTATGGAAGAGATGAACCTCGCCCTTGAGGCCTCAGGCACCGACATGGTGACCGTCGCTGTGCGTCGGGTCAAACTCGGTAGACAAGACGGTCCTCCGATTTTTGAGAACCTCGACCGGAAGAAATACACCATCCTGCCAAACACCGCAGGGTGCTATACCGCGAAGGACGCGCTCCGCACCGCACGCCTCGCCCGTGAAGCGCTCGAAACCGACCTGGTCAAGCTCGAAGTCATCGGCGACCCCAAAACGCTGTATCCCGACAACGAAGCCACGGTCGAAGCCGCGACGATTCTCGTCAAAGAGGGCTTCACTGTCATGCCCTACACCTCATGCGACGTCATTGTCTGCAAGCGCCTCGTCGATGCTGGCTGCCCCGTTGTGATGCCCCTCGCGGCTCCCATCGGCTCGGGTCTTGGTATCACCGACCGCTACGCGTTGCGCATTATTCTTGAGATGATGGACGTCCCAGTGATTGTCGATGCCGGCGTCGGCACCGCGTCTGACATCGCCGTCGCCTTTGAGATGGGCGTTGATGGCATTCTTATGAACACAGGAGTCGCCTGCGCGAAGGATCCCATCGCCATGGCGAGCGCTATGAAGCACGCGGCCATCGCCGGTCGCCTCGCCCACAGCGCCGGCCGGATTCCAAAGAAGCTCTACGCCAGCGCCTCCAGCCCTGAAACAGGCCTGATCTCTGCCTCTGGAAACTAACTGCTTTGAGAAGCCCTAACTGCTTTTCAAAGCAGTTAGGGCCTCTTGGCAAGCAACCTTGACGTCGTCGTCCTCGTCGGTTTTGGCGCTCTTCTCCAACGTGGGAAGCGCTGAAGCCGCCGCGGGACCGAGCTTACCGAGAATCTTTGCGCTCAATTCGCGCACTTCCCAAAACGAGTCTTTTTCGAGACGCATGGCGAGCTGCGGAACCGCAAACTCTGCCTTGGGCCCTGCTTTTTCAAGGGCTTCGCAGACGTACTGCCGAACAAACTGATTCTCGTCGTCCAGACCCGTCGCCAATCCTTCAATGGATGCTTTCGTCCCGATGTTTCCAAGCGCCCAAACCACCCTGCGCCGGAGGTCTTTGTTCTCCGACTTAAGCAAGGGGACCAAGTCGGGAACCGCATCTTCACCGTCCGCGCCGAGCTTACCAATTCCATCCGCCGCGATCGCCTGAACCTCCCAATTTTCATGAGAGAGAGCCATACGCAAGCCGCTTAAACCATGGGGGCCTAGATTCTGGAGGTTCCGCATCACCCAGGGACGCAGCTTTTCGTTCTTCGACCAGAGCAAGTATTGATAGACCAGCGAGTTCCCTTGCGGCGCAAAGATCAAGAAGAGCCCGACGGACAGCAGGAATACAAAGCTCCCGAGTATTCCCCACTTCCATTTCTTCTTCATGACGACGATCCTTCTTGCGTCGCGTTACCCATAGCTTTTTCGACAAGCTCCGCGAGGTGAGGAAGTGTCTTTTCGACCGGCCCCTCAATAAAGTGGGCGACCTGTCCAGAGCGGGTCAAGTCTGTCGGTTCCAGGTTAAATTCGCAAACCGAAGCCCCGGACTTATGGGCGACTCCAGGCAACATCGCCGCTGGAAAGACAACCGCTGAAGTTCCTATAGCTAAACAAACGTCGCAATCCTCCGCCGCGGTCATCGCTTCTTCCAAGGTCTGCTCAGGTAAGGCTTCGCCAAAGTAAACAACGTCCGGCTTAAGAACAGCCGTGCACTTTTTGCACTTAGGAATCTCACCCTCAACAAAGGTCCAATCTTTAACGGGATACATCGACTTGCAATAGAGACATTTCAGGTTGTCTTTGCCGCCATGCAATTCCAAGACTCGCGTGCTCCCCGCCGCCTGATGAAGCCCGTCGATGTTCTGCGTCGCGATGGTCACCTTGAGACCCAAGGTTTCAAGCTTCGCCAGGGCCAGGTGCGCGGCGTTTGGCTCGATCCCGTCGAAGTCCTTGAAGAGCTGAAAGTTTAACTCCCAGAACTTCTTCGGATAGCGGTGGAAGACCTCGATGGTCGCGTACTCTTCGGGAGGGTACTTAAGCCACAGGCCTTTATTGCTTCGGAAATCGGGAAGACCGCTCGGTACTGACACTCCCGCTCCGGAGAACACCAAGACGTGCTTGGCCGCGACGAGCGCGTCACAGACGTTGCGACAGCGCGCATAGGATGGTTGATTTTCCTCGGACATTTTGAGCCTCCATAACTCAAATCAGACAGCTTTCATGCGCTCCTGCGCAACCCGTATCCATCGACCGCTCTGGTAATAGGCGATGTAGACAAGACCGGCGAGCGCCATTGTTATAGCAATTGCATACCAAATTCCCTGAAGTCCATAGCGATCTGAGAGAAGCCACGCCAGGAAAAAGCGGGCCGGAAGCAAAGTCACCCCGGTGATGATCGCCGGAAAAACAGTGTCCCCGGCGCCGTTGACCGACGCATTCAATATGAATGAGACGCCCCAAAGCACTAAGACCCACGACACCGTTCTCATGTAATCGACACCATAAGCCACGACCTTCTCATTCTCGGTTGTTTGCTTCGCTTCCACGAGGTCTCGTTCGACGCGATCCGCCGGGCTCTCAAGACTCTGCGATGTCTTCTGACGAACCTTCATGAACGGCTCGATAAGCTCACCAGGGACCGATAAATAGAGCCCCATGACCAATACTAAATAACTCGCGCTCAGCCCCGCCGCGACCCATCCCGTCCGCCTCGCTCGGGCTATCTTCTGCGCTCCCAAATTCTGCCCGATGAAGACCTGAGAGGCCCGTGAGAGCCCGAAAATGGGCATAAAGCTAATGAACTCAAGCCTCAGGCAGAGCGTAAACGCCGCAGAAACCGCATCTCTATCGCTCTCCAGCACAAGGGAGACCGCCAAGCGAATCAGCAGAATGCGAGAAATAGGCACAAAAGCGAATTGAATGATGCGCGGAATGCCAATCTTGAACATGTCATAAGACTGACGATCCGGGAGGGTCAGGGAAAATTTGAACTGAAGCTGTTCCAGCAAGCCCGACTTACTCTTCAGCAAAACATAGCCGAGCAACAATCCCAAAAACCGACTGAGAATGGTCGCGTAGGCCGCCCCGGCAACGCCGAAGGCCGGCCCAACCCAGCCTTCAATGAGAATGGGATCTAAGACAATGTTCGCGAGGGCGGATATCAAGTAGATCGCAGTCGTCTTCTGCGCCGCCCCAACCGCTTGGAGAATGGTCGCCAGCTGCGATTGAAGAAACATGACCGGCATGCCAAGGGCCAGCGGGGTCAAGTAATCCACACCCAGCGCTGTGACTTGCTCCGATTGACCAAGCGCCACCCCGAAGAGCCACTCCCCAAAAAGCCAATACAAAGAGCCCACGAAGAGCGCTACGCAGAGACTAAGGCTAAGGGACTGAAGGGATGCATGGCGCGCCTGAGTCCACTTCTCGGCCCCAACAAAGCGACTTATGTATGCGGTTGAGCCTGTTTGCACTCCCAGTTGGAGCGAAAAACTGAGCATCGTCAAGATGCTCGCGCTCAAAACCGCAGCGACACTCGCAACCCCAAGGCCGCCCACCCAATACATGTCGGTCATAATGTAGACGGCGTTCGTCGCCATCGCCACGCTGAGGGGAAAGGCAAATTTCACCATGGACGGCGCGAGGGGCCCATCAACAATGGAGTTTGTTTCTTGAGCCCTGGAACTGGCCATTCACACGATCTCTGTATACCCTAGTCGCCCGGGCACGTTTTTTTTACACAAAGGCGCGCCATGGTAACGACAAGCAGAGCTTTTCGCTTAAAATTTCAGCTCCCTAGATACAAGCCAAAGAGAAGACCATGGAATTTTGCGCCCATGCCGGACTCCGACGATTCGGATCATCCAAACCCCATGCAAAACCCTTCCGCCTCACGGGCCACCACGCACGCTATCTCCCTGATCGCGTCGTCCATCACGAGCATCTCAAGCTTGAACTGCTGCCAAACTTCAAGAACAAAAGCCTGTCGGGAAACGCGACCCTAACTGTCGTGCCTTGCATATCTAAAGTCAAACACCTGGAAATCGACCAGCGTGAGCTCATCGTGCACCAGGTCAACGTCAGCCTCGAAGGCAAAGCCTGCCCAAGCGAATTCCACTGCACCGACGACAAGCTCATTCTCGACTTCGAAGAAGGTCAGGAACTCCGCCAAGGCAAGAGCTACAAAATTCACGTCGTCTACGAAAGCTCTCCGCGCTGGGGACTCCACTTCGTCGGACCCGATCCAAGCTGCCCCAAGAAACCAAAACAACTCTGGACCTTGAGCCAGGAAGAAAACTCACGATATTGGTTTCCGTGCTTCGACCACCCCGACATTCGGACCACTCTCGACCTCATCGTCACCACTCCAAGCCCCATGATCGCTGTATCCAACGGTGAGCTTGTCTCAAAAACCAAAGACGGCGACCTGTCGCGCTTCCACTGGCATATGGAGCCGGGACTCCCGCCCTACCTCATCACCCTTGTCATCGGCGAATTTGCAGTCATTGAAGACAGCTGGAAGGACGTCTCTATTCGCTACATCGTCCCAAAAGGCCGAGAAGAGGAAGCAAAACAAAGCCTTGGTCGCACCCCCGAGATGGTCGACTTTCTATCTCGTTGGACCGACATGCCGTATCCGTACAAGCGCTACGATCAAGTTGTCGTCCACGATTATCTCTTCGGCGGAATGGAGCACACGACGGCGACAACCCTCACAGAGCGCACCCTACGCGACGAGAGAGCCCTTCTAGATTCATCGTCCGAAGCCCTCGTATCCCACGAGCTTGCTCATCAGTGGTTTGGCAACACCGTCACCTGTCGCGAATGGCCCGAAGGCTGGTTGAACGAAGGCTTCGCCACTTACTGTGAGAATCTCTGGATGGAGTTCGCCCACGGACCTGATGAAGCACGCTACAACATGCTCTCCTCGGTCCTCGCTGGATATCTTTCAGAGGCCTCAGACAGCTACATTCGTCCCATTGTCGAGCGCCATATTCACCAACCCATCGACCTTTTTGATGCGCATCTCTATAACAAAGGGGCCGTGGTCCTCAACTACTTGCGTTATCACCTTGGGAACACCGCCTTTCAAAAATCTATCCAACGCTACCTTAAGAAACACGCCCATAGCACCGTCGACAGCCACGACCTCAAACGCGCTGTCATGGCCGAAACCAGCCGCCGCTGCGACCAATTCTTCGACCAGTGGGTCTTTGGCCCTGGGCACGTCGCTTTAAAGACAGAAATGAAGTGGAACGCGTCGACAAAGGTCCTCTCATTCAACGCGAAGCAAACTCAGAACCTCGATGGGGTTCCCGAATGCTTTCACCTCGACTTCGACCTCGATATCCTCGTCGCCGGAGAGTGGCAAAGCCACCGCCTCTCCATGACCCAGCGCGAGCAATCATTCTCATTCGCGCTCCCAGAGAAGCCTAAGGTAGTCTCCCCGGACCCCCGCGCCGTTGTCCCAGGACCCATTTCCTGGAACGCGCCCGAGAGTATGCTCATTCAACAGTTAGCCGATGATCATGAGGTTGTGGGGCAAATCCGCGCCGCTCGCGCCCTCGGTTCTAAGCCCTCCCGGTCGAGCATCAAAGCGCTTCACAACGCCCTTGAAAATGACCCGTTCTGGGGCGTCGCTAGAGAAGCAGCCAAGGCCCTAGGGAAACTGAAGAGCGATGCTGCCAAGAAAGCATTGCTCGCGTCAGTGACCCACGCTCGGCATCACAAAACACGTCGCGCCATTGTCAAAGCCCTCGGGAACTACAAAGGTGAAGATGTCGCTAGAGCCCTCAAGACCATCCTCTCCGGCGCCGCCTCGATCTTTGTCGAAGCCGAAGCCGCCCGCTCTTTGGGCAAGACTAGATCGTCCCTCGCCCGGGATGAACTTCAACAAGTTTTAGAATCCCGCGATTCCTGGCACGACCTCTCCCGAGCTGGAGCGATCACAGGGCTTGCCTCTCTCGGAGATGCAGAGAAAGACCTCGACACAATCATCGAATGGTCTGGCTTAGACAAAGCCCTCGATTGCCGGACCGCCGCATGTCGAGCATTGAAAACACTGGCTTCGACCGCTGTCCCAGGCCTGCGCAACAAAGCTCGCTTGCGCCTCGAAGAGCTTGTCAACGACCCCAACTTCCGCGTTCAATTGGCGGCCATTGGGCAGCTTGGTAGCCTCGGTGACAGCCAAGCTCTCAACTGCCTGGAAGCTCGTGAACAAAGCGATGTCGATGGCCGAGTCCGAAGAAGCTGTCGCGAAGCGATACTCGGCATTCAAAGCGATAGCCCTGACAGCGGCCGGATTGCCCGTTTAGAGGCCCTAGTGAAGAAACAACAAGGACAAGTGCAAACTCTCCGCCACAAGGTCACGGCTATGGAGAGCCTCTTAAAAAAGAGCGCTGACTAAGCCACGTCACTAAGTTAGAAGAACCCTGTTTTCCGGAGCCCTGCGTTTAGGCGATGCCCATCTCTTGGCAAATGGCTTGGGCTTCGTCAGCGAGGGCGTGATCGCCATGGTTTTCGGCGTTGTCCATGATGGCAACGAGGAGAATACCGATGACCTCGGGGGAAGCGTTGTTGACGTTTTCATTGACATAGTCAAAGAGTGAACCGAGTTCTTGGGGCTCGCCCAGAGCGACGATGGTGTCGACGACAGCGAACGCGAGCGCTTCATCAATGGACTCGTGAGAAAGAAACTGAGCGACGGCTTGGAAGACCGCGTCCAAAGCTTCCGGTTCACCAATAGTAATCAACGACTCTAAAATCTCTCGAACGAGCCAGGGGTTTGTGCAACGGAATTGGGCGTCGACAGAGTCTGCAGCGCGGG
>JARGOJ010001284.1 GCA_029210225.1 Planctomycetota bacterium | reverse complement strand
GTACTTCTTCTCACGGCTCAAATCGTTGTTCTCGGCGGTGAATTTAAGTTCCTTATCGATGTTTATAGGAAGTCGCTGACCGAAGCTCGCGAAGCCAAGTTTTTGGGGATTTTGAGAGTTCGGACTCCAATAGCCGCTGGAGTGTAGGGCGCTGACCAGGGCCTCTATGTCATGAACGGAGCTCCAATCAACAGCAAAGGCTTTGTCCAATTGTCCTGGAACCCGGGGCGCTTTCTTCGCATCGCCTTTCTTGGGCTCGGCCTTCTTCTCATCTGGCTTCTTTTTAGGACTGCCCTGATCCTGACATAGAGCGCTCCCAGGGTGTAAACAAAGGATGAGCAGTATGAGAATTGTCGGTCGCATTTTAATGCCTTTCAGCGGGGGCCTCGCTCAACTACTAACTTGGTAAGTCCAGATAGCAAAGGAGATTGGGGCAAGGGCGTAAACAAGTAATGTGGCGGCGGCCATGAGCATTGTCTTTTTGTTCATGAGACCAACAATGAAGTCTTCTATTTTTTCCTCGGCGAACTCTAAACCGAGATCGACGACCTTCTTCATACAAATTCCGCCAGGATCTGTCTCGGCCCGAACGACAGCGAGCAGGTATTTCTCGATGATGCTGGCGATGTATTTCTTAATCCAACGCAGAACCTTCGCCTTAAACCCGCTGACTTCTCCAGCGGCGTTTTCCAGGTCGTCACCGTCCAGGAAGTTCCGGACAGAGCGCTTCAGGTAGTCTTCCGCTTTTCCCAAGGGGATGTTCTCAAGCATGAATTCCCCTGAATCCATGGCGCCGCTTACCTTTTCAGACTTGCGGGCAAACTCGATGGTCTTGTTTAGGATTTTATCCATAATGAACTTAGCGAGGCCTTGCTCGATAACGGCATAGATCACGACCCGTCCAATTCCACGAGCGAATCCCGCCATCCCCATCAGTATCGCACCGGCAATCATATAAACCGGGAGCAGGATCCAAACCAGGGCTTGATAGTCGGGTTCGGGGATGACCAAGCAATCAGTGAAGACGTAGGGAAAGAAGAAACCGGCGACTCCACTAAAAAAGCCACCAACACCCCAACCCAACATTCGCACAGGTATGTGCACGGCCCCATAAACAAGAATCTTTCCAAGGTGACCAAGGGCCTGCTTAAACCGGGAAGAGGTCGGTGCAGCGTCTTCGGAAGCCACTGACTCTTCGTCAATTTGATCAATGAGGCCTTTGTTTTCTTCGGAATGCTCCGGAACTGGAAGAGGCACGGATCTGTCAGCGGTGGATTCTTCGTTCATAAGTAGTGACTTCGCCCTTTCTCTAAGAATCAATACAGCTCTTTTAGCAACATAACAACTCTATGGCACTTGAAGCCGGTCCTACTGTCAACTCTTCCCCAACAAGTTCAGCCATATTGAAGTAAAGAAAAGCCCAGAAATTTTGAATTTCTGTATAAAAAACGACGCTTATATGATTAGCAAATGGTTATTATCCACGAAACGAATTCCATGATTCACATTTTGTATCACTGATCCAAATCTCGCGCTCTGGACTCTGAAAGGTCTTCATTATGTTTTCAAAAAAGATACTCTGCGCAGCCATCTTGTTTGGCCTCGCGACCCTGCCCCTAACTTCGCCAGCGGAGGCAGCAGACAAGGACTGGCTCACAAGTATTAAGAAAGCCAAAGCTCAGGCCAAGAAGGAAGGCAAGCTCATCCTCATCGAGTTCACCGGAAGTGACTGGTGCCCTCCTTGCAAAATGCTCACCGCCTCAGTGCTCTCGACACCAAAGTTCAAGACATGGGCCAAGAAGAACGTGATCCTTCTGTATCTGGATTTCCCACGGCGGAAACCCATCTCAGCAGAACAAAAGAAACACAACGCTCGACTTCAGAAGAAATATGGCATCCGTGGCTATCCGACCGTTGTCATTGCCGATGCGAGTGGCAAAGAGATCGGACGCAAGGTCGGCGGTTCAAAAGATCCCGACGGTTACATTCGCCTTCTCAACAAAATCGTTGCGAAAGCAAAGACTGCTAAGAAGCCGACTTCCCGTCCCAGCAAGTAATCGACCTTAACCGGTCATTCTTTTGAGCCCTCCCCCTCGGAGGGCTCTGTTGTGTACGGACAGAAAACGCCACGTCCCATGGAACTCCGGAAAACAATCACTCCTCGCTT
>JARGOJ010001283.1:412-2167 GCA_029210225.1 Planctomycetota bacterium | reverse complement strand
CGTGTCGTCCAAGGCGCTTGTCAATGACTCGATAGACAACTCCCATTCCACCTTTCCCCAGCTCGCCCTTTTGCTCGAAGCTATCACTGGAATGGAAGGCTGCGAGCGGTTCTTTCTCTAGGGCTTTCTTACAGAGAGCGTGGAGGTCGGCCAAACTTGGGCGAGAATTAGGATTGGAAGGGGAAGCAGAGTTGTTGGACAGTGCCTGGATTTTTGGACGATGATCTGGGGATTGCCTGAGGGTTGACTGATTGTCAATGCTTTGTTGAACGGAATCGAGTGCGAGATAAAAGGGGGAGGGATCTGAGCCGGGAGAAAGATAGCCGGGGAGTTGAATGGCTTGTTTGCATAGCGGACAAATTCCCTGTCTTCCGGGTTGATTGAGTGGGAGGACGAGGGGGCTTTGGCAAGAGGGACAGTTGAGGCTTTGATTCATCACAACGCTCTTTTTGGGTCTACCATAGTGTTATTCCGTTTCTGGATAGAACTTTTTGAGGGTCGATTCTCTTTGGCAACAATTCAGACATGGTCCCTGGCTACTGTTTTAGTTTCTTTTCCAATACTTCAATGTTGGAACGATACTGAGGAGCGGCGGGATGATTGGGCTGAAGACTTAGGAACTTTTTCCAATCCCTAATGGCTGCTTCAAGTTTTCCTAATTCCATAGACATGAGCCCCCGATTGGCATAGGCTTTGAAATATGTCGGTTTGCTAGCAATGGCTTTGCTGTAATCTTTGATAGCGGCTTCTTTAGCCCCGACAGCAGCTCTAAGTCTCCCTCGATTGTAAAAAGCGCGGGCATAATTGGGATTGAGAGAAATGGCTTTGTTGTAATTTTTGAGAGCCGCTTCGTTATCTCCCATTTTAAATTGCAGGGTCCCAAGGTTGTTGTATGGTTTGGGGTCATTCGGGCCGAGGGAAATGGCGTTTTTGTAATCCTTGATCGCGCCTTCATTGTTCCTCATTTTAGCGCGGACAACTCCTCGGTTATAGTAGAGTCTAGCGTCATTTGGATTGATTGAAATGGCTTTGTTGTAATCTTTGAGAGCGCCGCTCGCGTCTCCCATTTTTACTCTAAGAGCTGCTCGGTTCTGGTAGATTTGGGCTTCATTGGGGTTGATAGAAATGGCTTTGTTGTAATCTTTGAGCGCGCCGATTGTGTCTCCCGTTTTAACTCCAAGATTTGCTCGGTTGAAGTAGGCTTTGGCTTCACTGGGGTTGATAGAAATGGCTCTGCTGTAATCGTTGGACGCGGCATTTTTGTGTCCTAGTAGAGCTCGAAGGCGCCCTCGATTGACATAGGCGTCGGAATATTTCGGGTTGATAGAAATGGCTATACTGTAATCTTTGATAGCGGCTTCTTTGTCCCCCATATCAGATCGAAGTTTTCCTCGATTGAAAAAAGCGCGGGCATATTTGGGATTGAGAGAAATGGCGTTGGTGTAATTGTTGATAGCCGCTTCGTTGTCTCCCATTCTAATTAGAAGGGTCCCACGATTGCTGTAAGATCTGGGGTCATTCGGGGCGAGAGAAATAGCTTTGTTGTAGTCATCGAGAGCGGCCTTGTTCTTTCCCATTTCTTTTAGAAGAACCCCTCGATTGCCATAAGCGCTGGCAAATCGAGGGTTGATAGAGATAGCTTTGTTGTAATCGTTGAGGGCAGCTTCTTTTTTATCCATTTTCTCTCGTAGAAGCCCTCGATTGTTGTACATCCAGGAGAATTGCTTTGTCTGTTCACTTTCAATCTTGTTATAG
>JARGOJ010001283.1:0-365 GCA_029210225.1 Planctomycetota bacterium | reverse complement strand
CTTCCTTGTTTTTACCTGTGTCAGAGAGGGCGACGGCCGCACAGAAGAGAGTGAATTCATTTTCGTCTCCTCTTTTCTGGGATAAGTCATAGAGCTTTCTTAATGCCATGGTGAAATGAAAAACACTGTTTTTTCTCTTCAAGGTCAGTTGGTGAAGATTAAACAAAGCCTCATAGGCTGGGGGATGGCGCTCGATCACTTCCTCAAGAAGTAACTCCTGTCTCTTATCAAGATTGGCCTCGTCGCAAATTTTTGCAGCGGCTAGCAATTGGGTCGCCGATCTATCTCCTGCAGCGAGTGCGGCCATAACTTTCGCGAGGATCTTGTCGCTGTTCGCGCCTCTAGCGAGTAATTGACGGGCTTCT
>JARGOJ010001282.1 GCA_029210225.1 Planctomycetota bacterium | reverse complement strand
CTTGCAATTTTCGACGATGCTCATTGTTTTCGGCCCGCAACGCTCGATGCCACCATCGACAACGATGGCCACATCGGCTGAAGGGGTTTCGTCGGTGGGGACCTTAAGGGCCTTCGCATCTTTGTACCAACGTAGATTGTCGGGGCAGCCCTGGTCGTTGAGCAATGTGATCGAGAGCTTCGGGTTGAGCTTTTGGATGAGCCGTCGGAGCGCCCATTGAGAGCCTGCACAATCCGGGTCGGGGCTCGCTTCTCCTCCAATGATTAAGGTCTCTGCTTCGAGCAAAAGCTCTTTGAGACGCATTGCTTCCGTGCGGAGGGCATCCTGACCCGGTCGTTTTGTCATGGCTGTTGTCTTTGGGCTTGGGAATTAATGGTGATCGTCGGAGTCCGCGAGCATTCTCATGGAGTCTTCGATGTATTTCTGGAAGATCTGGAGTTCTTGTTGATCTCCCGTCTCTTCAAAGCGCCCGACCATGCGCTCAAAGGCTTTGACAGCTTTTCCAGCCGCTTCACGGACGCGATTGGTAAAAGAGCCTTGATAGAAGCTCTGAGCGGCTTCAAAGTAGCCCTGCCCAGCGCCATATTCGTACATTAGCTCATAGATATCGTCGAGGCCCTGGGGGTAACAGGTCAGATCGTCAAAGAGCTCCTCGCCATAGAGATAAAGTGATCGAACAAAGATCCTGTTGTCTCGATAGTTCGGGAACATCGCGTTGATGCGCTCCCGAGCTTTGACGAAGAGAGCTCTCAAGCGATGAACAAGCAACGGAAATTCTTCGTGAACTTCTCGGAGCATCGACTCGTATTCCGAGGCTTCTGTTTGCCGGTCGTATTGAGGCGCGAAGGTTGAAATACCGAACTGAACCTCTTTAAGAATCGAGACGTTGTGGAAGAGTTCATTGGCGTATCGGTCGAGCTTGTCTCGGTTTCTGAGGGATAGGTCTCTGAGGCAGGCGTGAGTCATCGCCTTGAATTCGAACAGGGCGCCGTCCCGGAGCGTTCCCAGGGTCTCAAAGTCGAGGAGTCGAGAGACTTCTTCGGCTTCCAGGCGCAGGTAGCGTCGGTCGATGCCTTGGTCGTGGGCGTGGCGATGGACGCGGTCTTCGTAGGTGTCAAAGATCGGCTCAAACTCTTTGTATGCGCGGAAGAAAGCCTCAACGAGGTTCCAGTAATTCGCGTCGCCGAGAATGCGAGGAGTGGACATTTAAGGCTTTCCCCCTGGCTTCTTCCCAGGTCCCTTGACCTTGGGTGCTTTCCCTCCAAGCCAGCGTTCGATGCCCTTCAGGTCGGCCAATTGTTTTGGAGTGAAGCCTGTTTTATTGAGTTCGCTAAGCAGTTTTTGAACCACGGATTTTTGTTTCTTCTCCTGAAGCAGCTTAAGACCGGTTTTCCAGAGATCCCAAGACTCTATCAATTTGCCGTCCTTCGCTAGTAATTGGCAAACAGTTTGTCCGTCACCGAGCAATAAATGCGCTTTTGCTTCGAGCCGGCGATACCGCGCTTTCGCTTTGGTATAGGGGCTCTTTTCCAGATAACGGGCATCGGCGAGGGCCGATTGAATCAAAGACTCTTTGCGTTTTTCCGAGACGTTGCTCGCCTCTGCTAAGGCTGCCCGGACTCGGGCTTCGAGCAGCCAATGATAGCGAGGAGCGCGATCTTTGGTGACGTTGTCTTCGAGTTCAAGGATCTCAAGGAAAGGCATAGCGGCGGCGATTTTGTTCTTTTTATCGAAGACCTCAGTCGTCAGGGTCAGGTTAAGCAAGGTCTTATCAAAGTCGTCCTTATTGAGGTTGGAGAGTCCGGTTTGGGCGATGGGTCGTAGGTCTTTATCGGTCCCTAAGTAGAGGTCGATAAGGGAGCCAATAATTTGGCGTCGAGCGTCCTTGGGAGTATTTGGACGAAGCCCGCAGCGACCGAGGCCTCGGACGGCTGCGCTCCGAACTCGGAGTTCGCTATCTTTCGCGAGTTTTTCGAGGTGCTTGCGAACATCGACGATGGTCAAGCGGCTCAGGCTATCAGCGACGAAGAAGCGTACGGCGGCTTCAGGGTAGTTGATCAGGCGCGCCAAGCATTCGACAGCTTTCGAGGCCGAGGCTTCGCTCTCATAGTCGAGTTGACCGAGGGCTGCGGCTGTGGCTGGGTGTAGCTGTTTGTGTTGGGATTCGGTGGGCCA
>JARGOJ010001281.1 GCA_029210225.1 Planctomycetota bacterium | reverse complement strand
GAGACCATTCACTGACATTTTCAGGAGTCTCAAAGATCGATGTCTGACGGTGAAGAGGCAAAGAACGCCAAAGAGACGGGCAAAACCACTTCGGCCACGCCAAAAGTCATGGATGTGCTTCATAAGAGCCGCCCCGCCCGGCGCAAATTAGATATCAAAAAGAAGAAAGCCGATCCCTCGGACAAGAAGAGCTGCCTCTATTGCCACGACTCCATAGAGCGCCATGAGGGCCACGCCTGGTGTCCTCATTGCAAGATCGCTATGCACAAGGACTGCGCGGAAGAAACCGTGTCCTGCCCAACCCTGGGCTGTAAGAAAGACCTGCTTAACTACACTCCGCTCAGTCTGGCGAAGAGCAAAAATGACGGTTTAAGTGTTTTCGGCTTCTCATTGGGTCAGGTTCTCTATTACTTTCCTCTCTTGGCCCTACTCACTGGCGCGCTGTTCGGAGGCCCCTCCAGCGCCACCCTTTTTGCTTTTCTATATGCCGCCATAGTCGTGGATTGGGCTCTCGGAGTCACCCGCCTCTTTGATAGCGTCATCGATCGCTTCCGGGGGCGACGCTTGAAGCTCTTCACAGTCGTCTTTCCACTCCTAATACTATCCTTCGGCTGCTTTAGGACTTTCTCCGAGGCCCAAGAACTCCACGCTCAAACCCCTATTCCCATTCTCGTCATGGGAGTCGTCTTTCTGCTCGGTGCCTTAACAACAATCATCGCTCAAATCTTTGAACCCGCTGTCATCGACGCTCCCACTGAAACCAAGCCTATGGAGCAGCTCAAGGATTTAGTGGCTGAGGAGAACGTTGTAGCCCCTAGTACCGAACCCGTTCAAGAAATGGTCCCTGGTGACATCGCTCAGTCTACTGAGGATCAGGGCGAGCATCCGCAGAGCAGGGCCGATGAGGCCAGCCTGAAGACCTAAGCTTCATTTTCTTTTGAACGCAACGGTAAAGCTCTTGTCGAGAAAGTTATAGCGTAGATAGAGGACGTCATTCTCCTTTTTCGTCGCTCTCACTAAATTCACTTGAATGGACGCAACTCCAATTTGAGTCCTTCTCAAATAAAGGACAAAGGTCTTCCCGAGGTAAGTCGCGAGGGCGACCTTCTGCTTGCCAATGAGCCCAGCCCCACTCAGCTTTATGAGCGCTGGCGCCGTCAGGTTCTTTGCCAGGCGCACTTTCTCGCGCCAATCTTTGGGGAGATGTTTGCTATCACCGTCGACAGATTTGAATTGGAACCGTGTGTATTTCGAGCTGTCCAAATCGTTCCCGTCATTCAACGGCTTTGTCGCGGCTTCATTTCGCACCCATTGACCCTCAAGGCGTTTGCCAATGGAGCTCTCTGCAATGACATTATCTATCGCCATCGCGGGACCCGCGAGGGTCAGGAACAGAACGAACAGGATGAGGCTCAGGCCAAGGCACTTTTTCATGGGGTACATTCTCCAAGGGCTCGCAGAAATCATGGTTCATCCTCTTCCGATTGGGACGCTCCCCGAATCACCAAAGGAGAAAGCAGTCACTCCCAAAAATAATGGGAGGCTGGGTCCCCAGGTCAACCCAAAGAACATCAACAAAGCTGGTCGTCCATCTGGGCAGACCAAAAATGAAGAAGAGGTCGATGGACTCCGTGGAGCATCGACCTCATCAGGTTGATCAGAGATTCAATCGGTATTAGAACTCTGATCTGCGCGCGGCCGTTTGTGATTCCAGCCACTATTAAGATACTTTAAGAATGCATATCGTCAGAGTGAATTCTGACAAATCTCGCAGCTCAAAAGTCCTCGTCGTCGTCCTTCTTAGGAGCAGGCTTTGACTTAGGCTTCTTTGGCTTCTTACGGCCGCCGCCCATTCCTGGCATGCCGCCGCCACCGAAGCCACGCATGGATCCAGCGTCGCCTTTTTTCGCGCCAGCAGGTGCCTTGAAAACAAACACTGAATCGTCGATTCCCTTGTCAATTTTCACATTGTTGTATTTGGCTTTGATCTTGATTCCTTGAGCAAGCATTTGTGCTTGGGGATCGTTCTTGTTTCCACCCATGCCCTTCATTTTGATGACTTGTGAAGAGCTAAGAATCATGTGATCGTCTTTCTTGAAGACGTATTTCATAGTGATGCCCATTGGGTTCTTCATGATTAAGTGAAGTTGCGCAACGCCATCAACTGTTGTCTCTTG
>JARGOJ010000184.1 GCA_029210225.1 Planctomycetota bacterium | reverse complement strand
TCATCGGCGCTGGAGTCGCCATCGTCACCGAAGTCCATGAAGGTCTTGGCGCCTTGGAAATCGTCGGCTCCACCGTCTGGACCCCAATCGTCTTCGTCATCGTCGGCGTCAGCACCATCACCAAAGTCCATAAAGGTTTTGGCGTCTTGGAAGTCATGGTCGGCGCCATCATCCTCCTCTTCATAACTCTCCTCCAAAGTCGCGGCGATCTTGCCTTGAGCTTTGGGGGGAGGAGGAGCCATATCCTCGTCGTCAATTTCGTCTTCGAGGACCGCTTCGTGTTCGGCGCGGAGTTGCTCACGAAGCTCCTCGGGGATGGAGGCTAACTCGTCTTTGTAACGCTCCATGAAAGGGGAGCTTGTCTTTTTAGAGTCATCGGGGAGGCCTTGCTGGACCTTTTCGATATCATCTTCGGACACGTATCCACGTTCGAGGAGAGCTTCTTTGAGACTCTTTTGGGGAGCCTTCTTGATGTATTTGTGGCATTCGTTGAGGGCGCGGAGATTGACGACACCAGCGCGGAAGAGGTCCCATGAAGATGAGAAGCGCTTGCTCTTTGCGTTGCTAGAGGAATTCTTTGGCAGAGTCGCGAGCTGCTCATCGGTGATGTAGCTCTTCTCTTTGAGAACCTCAATGGTCGTCTTCTCGCCGTTCGATTCACGGGCGAGGCGTTGACACTCGTTGAGTTGGCGAAAAGTCACCAGACCCACTTTAACGAGGTTTAGAGCGTCCGCGAGGCGCGGTGCGCCGGGACGTGTTCTTGATTGGCGACGCTTACGATTTCGCAGCTGGGTCTTAGTCAGATACCCTTTTTGAACGAGAAGATCTTCGAGGCTCCCACCAGCTTCTGCCGATTTGAGCAATCGATGAACTTCGTTCAACTGCTTATACGTAATGAGTCCAGCCTTTACGAGACCGATAGCTGTCGGGTCATAGGTGGCTGATTTCCCCATAATGAATCCTCATCCCAAAGTGGCGTGAGAGTCTACCCAAGTCAATGGCTGAACCACACTCACGTTTTCCGCCCTTTGATTGTGTGACGTCTCTTACAATTCTTGCGGATCTGTACCCAAAACATCAGACCCTAAATACATGTCGACACTAGAAGTCACTAACTCTTGGAAGAAGTTTACCTTTTGAGCTTCCTCAAAACGAACAAATCCAAAACTATATCGTCCGCAAATTTAGTTCCTTTTACATGAGGATACCGCCAAATGACCACTATGCCAGAAAGTTTCGGCGTGGATTTGGGTAATAAATGCGGGTGTCACGGTTGTTTCCGAATTTTGGCGGGGAAAAAATTCTGAGTGAACGGGCAAGACGAAATCCATGAGGCCTTCAAATTGGAGTCCTATGATTTCGTTATGAGAGTTCGAGTTCTTTTCCTAAACGCTCGATCATTTCTCCAGCGCTCTCAAGTTCTTCACGAAGGGCATCTTGTTCTCGGGTCAAGCGTTCAATTTCTACTTGAGCATCGGCGAGGATGCGAAGCTTATCTTCTTCGGATTGTTGAAGAAGCGTCTTGAGTTCACCGGGGTCTTCCGGCAGCGCTTCGAGGTCGATGGGACCGCCGCTCTTATCGGAGCTTTGCTCCTGAGCCGCTTGCAGCTGAAGTTTGACTTGGTTGGCGTTTTCCCGTTCTTTCTCAAGTTCTTCATTGACGACGTTGAAGCGACCTTCAAGTCGTGAGGCCTTGGATCGTTCGGACTCAAGCTCTGTCTGGAGAGTTTTAAGCTTCTTATCGGACTCTTCTTTGTCCTTCTTAACTTGATCCAATTCTCCTTGTAGGTCTTGGTTCTTTTTGGACTGATTGCTTTCTGCCTTGGCGACTTTCTCGCTCTCTTCAGAGAGTCGACGTTTGACTTCGCTGAGTTCTCCTTCGAGACGACTCGACTCGGACTTCGCGGAGTTCTTATCGCGGATGGCTTGCTCTAGTTGCTTCTTCACCGCGTCGAGGGCGCCCGCTTCAAACTTTGATGGCGCGCTGTTTTGCGCGGTGGTCAATTCGGAGCGGAGACGAGCAATCTCAGCATCTTTTTCAGACAAGGCGTTTTGTAGGCCGGAGCGATCCTCACTCGTCGCATCCATTTCTTCTGTTTGTGCTCTGGCAAAGTCGAGAAGAGACGAGGGCTCAAGGCCTATGCGATTGAAGGCATACTCGATCTCTGAGAAAGCCGACCGACCATAGCTGCGCTCGGCGCAGTCAAGGCAGGCCTCTTTGAGGGTCTCAGCGATGGTGACATTGCTTTGAGACTTATATTCATTCAGCTGATTGATATTGTCTGCTGAGAATAAGCAGAAGGTGAGGTGGACTCCGACGCCGCTCGCCATGTCGATGGCTTTTTGCAGGGAGTCTTTCACGGAGCTTGTGATCTTATGGGTCGTGTGTCCTTCAAGGACGAGGTCGTGAACCTCATCGCCCCCGAGTCGACGGATTTCATCGATGAGACCAGAGAGCTTCCAGTCGCCGACTTCCATAATGGTCAACAGCTCCTGCTCGCGGCTTCCTGAGAGGGATCCAGGGGCACGAATGATGGCACTCTCTGAATCAAACTCATGGACGCTAAGGGTCACAGAGCTCTCGGTTTCGGAGCTTCCAGTGATCGATTGAGCAGCTTCTTGCTGGTGGGCCTGTTCGGCGCTCTCAACATCCTCACAGATCAGGAATTCTTTCTCTAGATCTCTGAGCTTGAGCCACAAGGAGACTTCGCGTTGGAGGGCGGCAAGGATGAGTTGACCACCGACTTCGTCTAAGCGATCCCGAGCCTTCTTGAGTTGATCGACGTCATCACCCGTCATGCGACGGTTAAAAACGAGTCTAAGTGTAACGTGGAGCACTCCGGACTCGATGGCCCGGTCAATTTGCCAGCCGAGCCTTGGCAGCTCTTCAGCTTGAACGACAATTTCTTTAATCTTTGAGTGGGGGCTTGTACCATTGCTCGATTGGCTTGAACTCTCGGTGGGAGAGACGACCGCGGCCGAATCTTCCGCGCTATCAAACAGCGCAGAGTCGGAGGACGTTAAGTCATCGCTTGCGAGCAGATCCGCAGAATCGAAACTCGAATCCGAGTCACTGGCGTCTGCGTCGTTCGAGTTTTTCTCAGCTTCCAATTTTTCATCCTGAACGCGAACCTGTTCGGTCACCGCATCATCTATTGAGTCAAAACTCTTAAAGTCGCTGGATACTTCTAAGTCGTTAAAGAACGTTTTGATCTGTTCGTTGACGTTGATCAGTCCGAGCCAACCATCCCAATTCTCTAGGATTTGCTTACTCTTCAAAAAGAGCTTGAGGTTGTCCTTCTCGAGAGCTTCCACGTCATCCAAATCGACGACGATTGCGTGAAATCCACGGTCGACAAGTTGACGGACTTTCTCAGGGAGGAGGTCGAGGCCGTCTCCGGTGACACTCAACACAACCATCTCATCTTCACGGGTCACAAACGCGCTGCCATCACCGTTCAGTTGGAAGTCCTCTTGAACTAACTCCGTATTTTTCAAAGCGGCGTTATGAACCTGCATCAGTACTCCACCACATTTCGACTTTGACCCCAGATTCTCACTCAAATACCCTATGGAGTCTTTATCTGATCCCGACATTATGAACTAAGACACCACCAAGATTCACCCCAAAACCGTTCGACATCTTTAGAAAAGCACCAGAGAAGCCAAACTCATTCGATATTCTATACGATTCAAAGAACTCGTCGAAATCGAGGTGCTTTTTTTTACAACCCCAGGAATCTCAAAGAAACAAAATTATCCCATTTCTTAAGATTCATCTCGCGTATCAAACGGTAGCGTTTTGTTCATCATCGTCATAAAAAAGGGATGGGGCACAACTTTTCCAAGCTTACCCTTCATATCCAATCTACCACCATAAAATATACAATTCGGCTTCAATAGGTAAGGGTCGTTTAAAAGGAGCTTTAATCTAGTGTCGAAACCGAAGGACCAAGGACAAGAAGCCGAAGGCCACATCTTCAACTGCGTTTTGGGGACAGCTGGCCATATCGATCACGGTAAATCGAGCATTGTTCAACGATTGACAGGGATAGACCCAGACCGTCTCCCCGAAGAAAAACAACGCAAGCTCACCATTGACCTGGGGTTCGCCCCTTGGCACCTGGACGATGGCCGCACGGTTGGCATTATTGATGTTCCAGGTCACGAACGATTCATAAAGAATATGGTTGCCGGCGCGACGGGTATCGATGTGGTTCTTCTCGTTGTCGCCGCCGACGATGGCATCATGCCTCAAACTCGCGAACACCTCGAAATTCTCAGCTTACTTGGCATCGAAAAAGGCATCATCGCGGTGACAAAAATCGATTTGGTCGACTCCGATTTTGTCGAAATTGTCTCTCTCGAACTTGAAGAGTTCTTAGCAGGAACCTTCCTTGAAGACGCCCCAGTCGTACCCGTCTCGTCTATCACAGGGGAAGGCTTTGACAAACTCTATGAGGCCATTCTCAAAGCTTTCAGTGAAATTCGACGCAGAGATGAAGACGGCGCCTTTCGTATGCCCGTACAGCGGGTCTTCTCAGCTAAGGGCTTTGGCACCATCCTCACTGGCGTCCCCATTTCCGGACAAGTAAAGGTCGGGGACGTCTTGGAAATCCTCCCTCATGGGACAACCGGCAAGGTCCGAGGCATTCAGGCCTACAAGAAAAAAGTCGACGAAGCTCGGGCCGGACACTCCACGGCCCTAAACATCCCCGATATCGACTGGCGTAAAGTCGAGCGCGGCGCCGTTTTGGCGACTCCTAAAATCTACAGCGCGTCCAAGCTCCTCGAAGTCCGACTGCAATACAGTGATCGCTTGACAAAGCCTTTGAAATCAAGATCTCGGATCCGTTTCCACGCTGGAACCAATGAGATTCTTGGGGAGATCATCGTCCTCGATCAAAGCAACCTTGAACCCGGGGGCACGGCGCTCTGTCAGATTCGCCTCGACGAGCCCATCGTTGTCATCCCTGGAGATCCTTTTGTTCTGCGCCTTCATTCACCCTTGCAACTCCTTGGAGGCGGCCAAATACTTGGCGTTTCGGAATATCGCTTGAAGGCGGGCAAGGACTTTGTCATTGAGCGTCTTCGTAAAAAAGAAGAGGCTGTCGGCTCTCTCGAAGAACAAATTGTCCTCGCGCTTCAAGAAAATCGTTTCCAATCCCGGAATCTCAAAGAGATCGCCACAAAAGTGAATCGCCGTGCCGATGAAATCAAAGAAATCGTTGGAAAACTCGTCGAATCTGAGGCCCTCGTTGAGATTAAAGGCAAGAGCAGCGGACGTTATCTAGATAAGCGCTCTTTTTTAGAACTTCGCAAAAAAATACTCGAAGTCCTGACCCAATTTCACAAAAATTCCCACCTCCGTGTCGCCTTGTTGAAAAACAAATTGGCCCAACAGCTAAAGATCGACGTTGCGGTCCTCAACCTCGCCAGCTCCCAAGAGGATGAAATCGAAGCCTATAACGACAACTCTCTTAAGCTTAAGAGTCACTCCGTGGTGCTTGATCAGAAGGAAGAAAAACTGTCCCAGAGCATCGTGAGTGTCTTTGAGAGTAAGCCCTTCGAAACACCCCGACGCCACGAACTCATCGCCGAGGTCCTCAAGTTGGTCGGCTCCGCCAGCCAACAAAAACTCGAAGACATCTTTGATTGGCTCACTGAAAGTAACCAAATCATTGAACTCAGCGACAAAATCCTGCTTCTCAAAAAACACCATGAGGCGGCCCAGAAAATTGCCGTCGAAATGATTAAGGAAGCAGGCCAGCTCAGTACCGCAGACTTTCGCGGACGCCTTGAAACAAGCCGGAAATACGCCATTCCCATCTTAGAGAGCTTCGATAAGTTAGGACTCACGAAACGTGTGGGCGACAAGCGAGTGCTCTGCTAAGACATCGCTCTTTTCAGCCTAGCCAGCGGCCCGCGCCTTTGTTGACATAGCTTGGGCGTTGTCCATCTCCGCCGCCAGGGTTTCACTGTGAGCTTGATCACGGGCGATGCCAAAGATGGACGAGCCGCTGCCGCTCATCAACGCCCCCAAACATCCTCTCGCCAGGAGCTCTTCTTTACATCGCGCCAGCTCCGGCCAATGCTCAAAAGAGGGCTCTTCAAGGCGATTGAACAAGGCCCGGGCGATCCCTTCGTTGTCACCGGCCTCAATCGCTCGAAGCATTTCTTTGACCGAATGTAGGCTACGTCTATTCTTCTTCAAGGTTTGAAACACCTTGGCTGTGGAACAGTGCACGCCCGGTGTAAGAAGCACTAAATCTAGATTGGGCAAGGGAGAGTGAGTGAGCCGCTCTCCCCGCCCTAAACCTCGCTGGCAAGCTCCCTCAAGGAAGAAGGGCACATCCGAACCGAGCTCTAAAGCGCGCTTGGCCCGTTCACCCTTGGGCAACTCAGAATCGAAGAGTCGCTCACCGGCCATTAACGCGACCGCGGCGTTTGAGCTGCCGCCACCAAGACCGCCTCCCATCGGCAAGCGCTTGATGATCTCAACATGTGCGCCCTTGCTGGAGTTGGCAAGGAAAGGGGTCAGGGCCTTACTAATGAGATTCTCTGGCCCGAGGGGGAAGTCCGGGGCCGAGCAAGCCAAGGTCACGCCGCTGTTTTCTAGGGAGGAGAAGTGGAGGGTATCACTCCAATCAATCTCGCAGAAGATGGTATCCAAGTCGTGAAAACCGTCGTCCCGGGGGCCCAGAACCTCTAGGAAGAGGTTGATCTTCGCGTAAGATTCGATGGTGAATGAGGTCATGGGAATTGAACCGGGAAATCGTCTTTGAGAATGTGATTGTCAATGAGCCGAACAGCTCCGAAGAAGGCGGCGACCGCGATGACACTTTGATCGTCGAGGGTCTCTTTGGGCGCTAATGATTCGCAGTCGACGGCTTCAATATAGTCGACCTTGGCACCGGCTTCTTCAATACGCTTGACCATCTCGGCGAGGATGAGCGAGGCCTTTTTTTGGCCAGCTCGAAAACTGAGCGTGGCCCAGGCCAGACTCTTGGCAATCGCGAGGGAGCGCTCTCGATGAGTGCTCTCTAAAAGTTGGTTTCTAGAAGAGAGGGCGAGCCCGTCGGCTTCGCGAACGGTGGGACAGGATGCCACTTCAATGGGGATATCCAGGTCTCGAACCATGCGCTGAATGATTGCGAATTGTTGATAGTCTTTTTGACCAAAGAAGGCCTTGTGGGCCCCGACAATATTGAAGAGCTTGGTTACGATGGTCGTGACGCCCTTGAAGTGGCTGCCTCGGCTCTTGCCACATAGGCCGCCTACTAAGCTGCCCTCGGGGATGACCCAGGTGCTGAAGTCGTCGGGATACATGTCTTCATTGTTGATCGTAAAGAGGGCGTCACAAGACACCGTTTTCAGAAGGTCCCTGTCGCGCTCGGGATCGTGAGGATAGGCATCGAGGTCGTCTTTGCGATCAAACTGAGTTGGGTTGACATAGATGCTGACGACGATGCGATCGCATTCTTGTCGCGCCGCTCTCATGAGGCTCAAATGACCCTCGTGCAAAGCGCCCATAGTGGGGACAAAGCCGATTCGCAAGCCTTCGCGCTTCCAAGCTGCGATGAGCTGGCGAAGCTCTGTTTTCGACCGACAAAGCTCCATGATGATCCTCGTTACTTGTTCTCAGCCGCCTTGGCTTCAGATGACTCCGGGGACTTTTGTTCCGCTTTTTTGCTGTCTGCGGCCTTGGGAGAATCGTCCGACTTTGCCTGGGTTGGCGGCTTGTCTTTGTGGAGAGTGGCCTTGAAGTCGAGGGGGCTCTCATGGCTCTCCGCCTTAGCCGCTTTCCCTCGCATCAGCGTCTTCACAGGGCCGCTGATGGCAAAGCCTCCAAAGACGAGAACGGCGGCCACTTCGGGGAGATAGACAACGAAGAGGGCGAGGAGCGCGCCAACGACGAGCAAGCTGTTTAAGTGATCGAAGGACTTTCGTCCTCGCATATAAACGTTTACAAAGTGAACATAGGAGTGACGGGACATCATTAGATAGGCAAGGCCAAGGGCGACGACGGGCAGGAGATAGCCGACCCAGTTGGCGATGAGCGCGGGGGCGTCGTCGCCGAGGAAGGTGAGCCACTCGACCCGATCACCAAGCAAGAAATTGTGTAGCAAGGCGAGGGAGGCGATGACCCCAGCAGCGGCTGGAGTTGGGAGTCCCTCGAAGCTGTTGTGGGAGCTTTCGTCATGGGTGTTTTCGACATTGAAGCGAGCCAGTCGGAGCACGGCCCCGCATGCATAGGCTACTCCAAAGACCCAGGCGGCCTGCCCCCAAAAACTGTTCGGATAGCGGGATATGGGATTGAGGAGTACGACCATGATTCCTGGGGTGACGCCAAAGGTGATGGCATCACATAAGGAATCAAGCTCTCCACCGAAATCGCTGGTGCTCTTGGTCATGCGGGCGACGCGACCGTCGAGAGCGTCGAAAATCATAGCTAGGAAAATGAGGCAGCCGGCATAAAAGAGGGATTGCTGGCTCTCGGGCTTGAGGTTGTGAGTGATAGGGTCGAACTTAATCAAGGCGACGCGAATGATCGCACCAAATCCACAGACGAGGTTACCGAGAGTCAAGAGGCTTGGGAGCAGTGAGAGACCCTTGCGCGTCCGTTCCTTCCGGCGCCGGACTCGCTCTATGCGAGCACTCTCGCTGAGGGGACGTCTCCAAAATCGTTTCATGATCTTCCTTCCTTGCACCGCCATGACTCTAACCTGACCTATTCTATTCATCGAGCCCGGCTTTGAAGGGCGCGGACTTTTGAGTATTGAGTTCAATGAATGACAATAGCGTCGGTGTCTAGCAACAAGTGGTCCTATCAAATTTTTTGATAGTCAATGACCAGAAAATGGGCGTTTTCCCAGATTCTTGACCTTCCTAAGTGTTGAACGCATTTTTTGAAGACGTTGGCTTTTGAACAGCTTCCGTTGGACAAATGAACGCTTTCACACACTTTCCCGGTCGTTCCACAGGTTTGAGAAATGTAGAAAAACGCTGTCTAGAGAACATTTACAAGATCTTGGCCTAAGCTTTGCGGTTGCTTTGAGGACGTCGAACTCAAGCTGAATTGGGTTTTGGCCGAAAATTAATGGAGATACATTCCTTAGAACGCTTATCGAATGTCAGAAAAGCGTGTTTACCAAACGGTTTGTGTCCGTAAAATCTGGCCCTTCTAAAGATTCACGCCCCGCACGCGTGAGAACAAGTTAGAGGTAACCCATGGACTCGTTTTCCACCGAGCATGATAAAGAAGCGAAAGAGCTGGCCGCGAGGGTCGCAACCGACCTCAAATCTTTGGAGACGCTCTCCGATGTCTTAAAACTCCGAGGAGAGCAGAGCACTGGAGTCGGGATTCGCTTTCTTCACCTCGACAAGGACGACATGGACCCCAAGGGTCCTGAAGTGGATGGTGAGAACTCTCAAGCCTATTCCTACGCCGAGGTTTTGCAGTCGGCGTCTCGCGCTGCGGACTATATGCTTCAAAGAGGGGTGACCAAGGGCAGCAAAGTTTTGATTGTGCTCCCAACGGGTCCCGGCTTCATGTCGACCTTTATGGGATGCCAGTTACTCGGGGCTATTCCTGTTCCCGCTGTTCCGCCTTATGGTTTGAATCGTCTTGATGAGTATTTTGCCAAGACTTCAAACTTGCTCATCAGCTCAGAAGCTATGGGTATCGTGACCTGCCGCAAGCTTCTCCCACTCTTCAAAGCCGCTCGACCGAGCAAAGAAGCTCGCGCCGCGTTCTCAAATTTGATGCTCGACATCGATTTGCTCAGCCACGACAACGAGTTGACCTATGCTCACGAGGCGAGCCCCGACGACGTCGCAATGATCCAGTTCACCTCTGGGAGCACTGGCAATCAAAAAGGCGTTGTCCTGACTCATCGCAACCTCCTGGCGAACATTCGCGCCATTGGCGAAGGCGCTAAGTTTGTGCCCTCAGACGTCTGCGTTGCGTGGTTGCCTCTCTATCATGATATGGGTCTCATTGGGCACTTCCTCGCCGCGATAGTCTGGGGCATGCCTCTCGTTCTCATTCCGCCATTGCACTTCGTGCGTCGACCAAGCTCATGGCTCAAGGCGATTCATAAATACCGGGGCAGCTGCTCCGCCGCTCCCAACTTTGCTTATAGCCTCTGCGTGAAGAAGGTCTCTGAGAAAGTCATGGCTGAGCTGGATCTCTCGTCATGGCGAGTTGCGCTCTGTGGAGCCGAGCCTATCGATCCTCGAACGGTCCGCTCTTTCATGGATAAATTTGGTCGCTGTGGCTTCCCCACTGGAGCCTTCTTTCCAGTCTATGGAATGGCAGAGAATTCCCTTGCAGTGACTTTTCCTCCCGTGGGACGAGGTCCTCGCTTTGATGATATCGACCGAGGCATGTTCGAGCGGGAAGGGCGGGCGGTGCCCTCGACTGAAGATTCAGAAATGCTGACTTGTGTGTCTGTGGGTCATGCGTTGCCAAGGCACGAAATTCGGGTTGTTGATGAAAAAGGCGTCACGCTCCAGGAAGGCATTCTCGGCGAGATTGAGATTCGCGGTCCATCCTTGATGCAGGGTTATTACAAGAACAAGAAAGCCACCGAGGAAGTCATGCGCCCTGGTGGTTGGCTCCGCACAGGAGACCTGGGTTACCAACGAGATGGCGAGCTTTATGTGACGGGTCGCTTCAAAGAGATGATCATCAAGGGTGGCAAGAACTACTTCCCCCAAGACATTGAAGTCGCCGCGTCTGCGATTAAGGGCGTCCGCGTTGGTTGCAGCGCGGCCTTTGGTTTGTGGAACTCAGAGCGGGGCACGGAAGACCTGATCCTTGTTTGTGAGACACGCATCCTTGAAACAGACCCGGCTTATGGCGAACTCAAAACGCAAATCAAGCGCAAGGTCTCGCAGGATACGGGGACTAGCCCCGACCGCATTGTCTTGGTTGCGCCTGGTGCTGTTCCTAAAACCTCGTCGGGAAAGATTCAGCGAGGCTTGACCCGCAAGCGTTATGTCGCGAACGATCTCACTCCGGGGAAGAAGCCGATTGGGACCCTGGCGCGCTTTGCGTTTTACGAGGCCATCGAGCGCATACGGAGCGGCTTAAAGCGCTTTACGGGCTAAGCCCCGAACGGTTGGGCGAGTGATGGGCAAGGCTTTTCGCATGCTCTCCCGCTGGATCTCTTCAATGATAAGCCCCGATCCCTCTATATCTTTGTCGGCTCGGCGAGTGAGGCGACAGCCTCCCGCGAAGATCTTCCAGAGTGGTTCAAGGCGTCTTTGCCAGTTAAGCCGGGAGCTATCCTCTGGGGCAGCCCCATGTTCCAAGAACAGAAAGCAGCCTCCTGGCTTGAGTACCCGCTTGATCTCTTGCAGAGCGCGGTGTTGGTCGGGGATTGAGCAGAGCACCAGGGTGCAGAGCACTGTGTCAAAGTGATTATCGGGGAAGGGCAGCTCGGTCGCGGAGTTGGCGCAAATGGTGGCTTTGAAGGAGCCGCTCGCTATGCGTTTTTCAAGTAAGCCTCGCATGGCGTTGTCGGGTTCTAGTAAAGTCAGGTCTTGGATATGGGCTGGATAGCTATCGAGGTTCGCTCCCGTGCCTGCTCCGATTTCGAGGGTCTTCCCCGATGCCTTCGCGAGCAGTTCTTTGCGCCAGGATATAAGGCAAGCCTCTTCGCTAGCGCGCATGAAACGATCGTAGAACGGTGCAAAAAACCAGGACATAGTGAGACTCAATGTGACGCCGGATGAAGAAGTAGAAATCGCTCGCCGTCAATGGGACTGTGACATCGGCAACGAAGCATTGGCGCGACGGTATCACAGTCTCATGAATCGCAGTTTGAAGATTTCTGAAATTCCTATTCTAGACCCAGCTTCTCCCGTCTTTCCGAGCGGCTTTGG
>JARGOJ010000183.1:7413-11906 GCA_029210225.1 Planctomycetota bacterium | reverse complement strand
CAGAGATCCAGATCTCCCCAAATTCTCCGAGGACAATGACATGAGGATTGATGTCGGTGTGAACAATGCCTCGGCTGTGAGCGTGAACCATCGCTGAGCTGATCGCTAAGAAGGTTCTCAAGGACGAATCAATCCGTCGGACATGCTTCGGGTCGCGAATTCGATCTTCGAGGCGTCGACCTTGCAATCGGTCCACAGTGTAATAGAGGCTTCCTTGATAGGTGCCAATATCATGAACCTTTGGAATCGATGGATGATCGAGTTGGGCGAGGATACGTGCGGGGCGATAGAAGATGTCGGGGGCCAGAGACTTCGATAGAAGCAAAGTCACGCGGCGTTGGATTCGGCTGTCCAGAACGGGGTTGGGTCCCTCAACGTTCGGTTCACCGCTGAACTTGTATCGTTCTGCGTCGAAGACGACCTGACCGATCTCCGCGCCATATCCTCCGGGTCCAGAGCCAGAACCTGAGCCAGGAACCGTGCTAGGCATCGAGGGAGCGTTGGGGTAGCTGGAAGGAGGAGTGGGAGCTGAGGGGATGGCTCGGTATGCGTGATCGAGTCGATTAATGAGTTGGTTTGACTGTCGGGCTTTGTCGAGAACAGCGTTGGAGTCTGGCGCCGGAGCGGCAGAGTCGGCGATGGTATCGGAGATAGTCCCTGGGATGGCGCGGTAGGCGTTATCTAAACGATTCAATTGATCTTTTGACTTTTGCGCTTTCTCGAAGCTCTTTTGCCGATCTTCGCTCATATCCTGTTGAATCAGGGCGGGATTGAATGGGCGGGTGACCTTGGCTTCTTCGAATTGAGCTTGTTGAGCTGGGTCGAATTGGGGTGTCTCCCCTGGGGGAGGGACAAAGACTGTGGGAGCGAGGTTTGGGGTTCCCCCAGGGGGAGTGACGCTGGGAGGATTGGGACTAGGAGCAGGGGCCGGAGCAATCTCCCCGGATAATGCGGCTTGGATTTGTTTTGGGTCGAAGGGCTTCGTTCGCTTGGCCTCTTCGAGGGAGGCGAGGTCTTTATCGCTAAATTGGGGCGTTGGATCCATAGGAACGGCAGGAGCGAGGCTTGCGCCAAGAAGGGAGCCGGGCCTGGGGATGGACATCTTGGTGAGATCGAGCTCGGCGGTGACTTTGCCATCTTCCTCATCCCGGCCGAGCATAGTGGTCGGGGTCTTATCGGCTTGGACGATGGGGAGTTGGACAGCGGGCATGCCGCCAGAGGTCCCCGCTCCCGGGAGGTTTACAGCAGGCATGCCACCGGAGGTCGCTGCTCCTGGGACTTGGATGGCGGGCATGCCGCCGGAGGTTCCGGCGCCGTGAACGGGGGGCGGACCGAACTGGGCGGCGAGGCTTTGGCATTGTTGCTCGGAAAGATAGCCGACCTGCATGGCAATCTGGAGGAACGGAGATCCTCCCTGACTGGCCTGCTGAAGGCAGTATTGAGCTTGCTCTTGGCTAATCCAGCGCTGGTTTATGGCGGCTTGACCAAGTTGGATGTTGTACGGGTCGTACACGGGTGATTCTTCCCTCTCTCAGTGACCGAAGACATTTTATGAAAATTCCGCGAAACCTATAAGCAAGCCTTTGCGTTTCCTTACATATCTGCGCCGGTATGCCCCGAGTGCGGGAGCGCGCAATTCCTTGAATTTATTGATTCTGCTTGTATGTTTGGAGCTCTAGTGAGAAAGCTTGCAACGATTGTATTGTTCTGTACTCTTCCTTTTCCTGTGATTTCTGTGGCCGAGGCGGCCCCCTGTGCTTACACCGGTAAAAATCATCGCGTCCTATCAAAGAAGCTTAAGCGTATCGGTTTCACCCTTTGCAAAGAGCACTTTCCGAAGGGCACCCTCGCCCATGAGGCCGTTGAGCGGGGATTGGCCGACTTAAACAAGGTTCAAAATAGCAGCCTTCGCTTTTACATTGCCGGCTACGACGACCATAAGCTCTACAAAGACGCCGTCAAGAAGGACAAGACCTTTCGCTTAGACATAGTGAAGGCCCCTGAGGGCAAGGGTGGCTTCGCCGGACGCTGTATCAGCCGCTCTGGCAAGAAAGGTATTGGCGAATTCGATGTCGTCTTTAATAAACGCGTGCGCTGGAACTTCGGCTTTCCCCAGGCATGGAAAAAGAAATACAAGCGGACTTACCTAACAACGGTCATGCTCCACGAAATTTGTCATGGCTTAGGCTTCGCTCATTCTCATAAATTGACTAAAGACATTTCAATTATGGGAGCCGGAACCGGCAAGTGGATGGGGCAGCTCGGCTTTGGAATTAAACCTTGGGATCACGGGCATATTCGTTATCACTACGGTGATTCAAACGCCAAGGGCAAAGCGGACTTAGTCTTGTCCAATTACGAGACCATTAAGACGGGGAAGGGCGCGCCCCTCGAACTCACTGCGGGCCTCTCTTCAAGCGAAGTGAAGCATGGCGAGCAAGTGACCGTATCATGGACCCGTTTTAATACGGGCTTTGCCACGAATAAGCCCTATAAAATGAAGATCGTCTTGGCCGCGAAAGGTCAGAAGTTAAAGCAAGGAACCGTGCTTAAGGAGTGGACGCAGAGCGCGAGAGTGGCGGCATCGTCAACGGTGAGCGAGACTATGCTTGCCAAGATCCCAGCGACTGTCAGACCTGGGACCTATCGAGTGGTTGTCGTCATTGATTCCGGCGATGCGATTCAAGAGCAGCGCGAAGATAACAATTACTTAGTGATTCACAAGACCTTGTTCGTGAGCAGGAAGAAGCGTCGCATGGCGAGCAAGTAATGGGTGTTCAGTCCAGCGCCGTCTCGGCAGCGAGCGCCGTCTCATCAGTGGCTTCCTTGAAAGAGTCCCAATAAATGAACTGATCCATCCTATTCTGACAGAGATAGGTCAACGACAGTGAATAGTTTTCTAGGTGCTCTGGGAGCCCTTGCTCAATGAGGGCGAGGGCTTCTTCAAATTGACCCAGTTGGCGATGGCCTTCGGCTTTGACCAGCCTCTCCATGGGCTTGCTCTCGTCGAAGAAGGGCAGCAGCGCAGCGAGATTCTTACGATAGGGGCTCCCTGTTGTTCTCCATTGTTTTCGCGCTCGATAAACGCCGAAGTGAAAGAACAGCGTTGAGAAGATCATGAAAGGGGTAAGAAGAGAAAAGACGCCGACAAAGAGACTCGCTGGAACGAGCGCAAACAGCGCCGCCAGAAGCACGCAGCCTTGCCAATCCTGGCCCTGGAAATACGCTATCGATAGACCGAGGAGACTGGAGGCAGAGGCCCACTTCAGGTGCCAGCCGGAGAGGAGACTGGCCATCATGGCGAAGAATAATACTGGGAACGCGACGATGTTTTCCCGAAGCGTCTCGTTTGATCGACGTTTTTCATTGGAGCGTCGCCATAATTCCAGCCGCGCCTTGAACTCATCACTTTTGCTTAGGCGACCGGCTTCCAAGGCTGTGTAGCTCTTATTCCAATTTGCTTGATGGTCAAGAGCGTCCTTTTCTTCCAGCGTTGTCCCAAGCTCCTCAGGCTCGGTGACCCCCGCGTCTTCCAGATTGAAGGGCTGCTCGCAACGAGGACATTGGGTTTGAGAATCGACGCACCAAAACCCTCCGAGAAGGACAGCGCCGTGGGTCTCGGGAGGGTCAAGAAGGACTTCGTAAAAGCTGGCGAAGCTCGGAGCATCGGGCCAACCGTTCGGGGGAGGATGCCCAAAGCCTCCCACGGAACACAGGAGAGCTTGCTGGCAGTGTGGACAAGGGAAATGCTGCCTTTTGGGGGAGTAGAGCGGAGGAGCGGCCATGCTTGGTGCTTTCAGAAAAAAGGCTTCCATGTGTTCTTGCTCGATGACTTTAGCAAGTTTAGGGTGCTTTAGCTTGTTGGACTCTTGAAAGCGAGAGCAGTCTCGTCCGTGGCTTCTTTGAATGAGTCTCTATAAATGAACTGATCATTCTTTCTCTCACACAGTGTTTTTAGCGTGAGGGAATAGTTGTGGAGATGCTCTGGGAGCCCTTGCTCAATGAGGGTAAGGGCTTCACTAAATTGGCCGAGTTGGCGGTGACCTTCGGCTTTCACCAAACGCTCCATGGGCTTGGTCTCGTCGAAGAAGGGGAGTAGCGCAGCGAGGTTCTTGCGGAAGGGACTTCCCTCTCTCTTCCATTTCTTACGAGTTCTGTGGACAGAGAAGTGATGGAGCATCATGACATAGACTAAGAGCGGTGTTATCAGACCGAAGCCGCCAATTAAGAGGGCTGCTGGGACGCTGGCAAAGAGGGCGGACCAAGCTCCAATTCCTTCCCAATCTTGACCTTGAATGGACGCGATAGAAAAACCGATAAGCGCTGAGCCCAGGGCCCATTTTAGATGCCACTTAGAGAACAAGCTTCCAATCATGACCATAAACAATCTTGGAAAGGCGAAAAGGGTTTCCTGAAGGGTCGCTTTCAATCGTCGCATGTCATTGGATCGGCGCCAGAGCTCCATGCGGCTTTGAAACTCTTCAGTCTTACTC
>JARGOJ010000183.1:0-7385 GCA_029210225.1 Planctomycetota bacterium | reverse complement strand
AGCCTTCTTCCATGAGATTTCTTGAGGACGCTTGGCGTCCTCGGGGCGTTCTGTCACTCCAGCGTCTCTTGGGGTGAATGACTGCTGGCAACCGGGACAGCTTGTTTGAGAATCAACGCACCATAGGGAGTCGAGCAAGATCGCCTTGCGAATCTCTGGGGGATCGACGAACAATTCATAGAAATGAGCGTGGGCGGGGGCATCCGACCAGCCCTCAGGAGCTCGTTCCTCGTGTTCGCCCATTCCATCGCCGATGGAGCATACGAGATAGAGCTGGCAATGAGGACAGTGCAGCTCTTGTCGGTTGGGTTTCTTAGCGGCTTTCATGGAGAGTTCTCCGAGGGGAGCGTGAGGAGGATTTGTAGATTGAATCTATCAGGGAGTGACTCATTTGTCGGGATCGTTTTGGGTGATTCCTGCCAAGAATTTAGATTGTGGCTGGTTAGAGCTATTCGCTTTCGACCTTTATTTCAAAGAATGAATGGGTGTCGTAAAACTGGGAGGAGAAGAGAGCGGACGAGAGTGAGAGGAAAGCGTGAAAGGATGGGAGATAATCGGGATCAGCTTCTTGGAGCAGTGCGTGCAGCTCGTTGAATTGACCGAGTTGGCGATGGCCTTCGGCTTTGACAAGTCTTTCCAGGGGATTGTTTTCGTCGAGAAAAGGCAGCAAGATCTTGAGATTCTTGCGATAGAGACTTTTTTCTGTTCTCCATTGCGTTTGCGCATGGGATGCCCTGAGGTGAAATTGTAGGGTCTCGACAACCATGTGGCAGCTGACGGCCAAGATGATCAGGGTTAGAAATGCGGTTGGAAGGCTGGCAAAAGTGGCTGTGATGTAGCCGATCTCTTCCCAACTCGGTTTTGATAGCGATCCAAGAAACAAGCCTACTAGGCCCATGATTGAAGCCACGCCAAGATGCCACTTTGAAAAGAGGCTTCCGATCATTTCAAAAAGAAGTCTCACCGTATTCCAAAGTTCATGGCAGAGGCTGTGAGGAACACGTCGCTTGTCGTTCGCGAGGCGCCAGAGACGCATGCGAATTTGGAACTCGTCTTTTTTACTGAAACGTTGAGTTTCCAAGGCGCGATAAGTCTCTTCCCAATTCAAAAGTTGTGTTAGAGCAAAGGGTGCGGGACCAACTTTTTTTTGATGACTCTCTTTCAAGCCAAAGATGTGTTGGCAAGTGGGGCATTGGGTGAGACAGTTATCAGGCGATTGGGGGTCGAGGGGATAGGGCAGAGCTTGTTCTGTATCCTTGTCATTCAGTCCGTAGAAGTCAATGACACCGAGAGCGTCTGGCCATGAGGATATGGGACACCGTTCAAGATTGAAGTCGACGTAGCAAATTTGGCATTGGCCGCAGTTTGGACAATAAAGTTCTAACTGGGCCTGAGTTGGATCAGCAAAACACATAGCAAGACCTTTTCCCAGGGAGGTTGCTTTGGTTCTCCGGGATTCATCTGACTGTAGCAGTGATCATGCATTTTGTCAGAATTACGGGCGCTTTATGGGGTCTTTGCAGCGCCGAACGAGAGGGCGGCTCTTCTTGTATTTTTGGGCGATAGCGCCTGCATGGGAGAGTTTTTTCTTGGGCTGTTTATAGAAGTCGATCTGGCTATCAATATCGTCCTTGATCCACTTTTTTAGCGAGACGCGCTTCTTAGGCCGAAGATTTCCTCGACTTTGAAAATCCATGGTCCCAAAGGTCAGGGATGGCTTCGCGACGGCCTTCCTCAGGAGCTTTCCGAAGACGGCGACGTCCATAGCGGAGCTTGGGGCGCGGTTTTGCGCCAGAATGAGGTTGTGAGCGGCCAGAAAAGGTGCTTTGGGAGCTAAATTCAGCACTTTATAGGGGGTTTTGACCTCAAAGAAGGTGTTGTGATAGATCTTCACCTCTTTTGGTGACTGTTTATGGTGTTTTTGAATGCGAATGCCATATTTAGCGCCGTCAATAAAGATATTGTCATGGATGCTGACGCGCCCAGTGGCCTGAAATAAGCTCTCTCGGGGGTTGTGGTAGAAGACGTTGCCATAAACGTGGACCCGGTCAGCGCTCCCCGGGCCCGATTCGGGATGGCCTCCAACTAAGAGATTGGGCCGATCCCCGTGCTTGCTCGGCTGATCGTTTTTAATAAAGACATTGTCGCGAATAATAGTGTGGCTCGCTTCTTTTGGAATCCCTTTCAATTCTGGACGTGCGATCTGATGCTTAATCTGCATGCAATAACCTTGAGGGTTCTCCACGAGGTTCTGCTCGATAATGCCGCGAATGAAAGGTTGGTGACCATCGGAGTTGCCGAGATAGAGACCTGTTCCTGCTCCAGTGATTGTGTTTCGCCGAATAATCCAGTCCCAGCACGGGGCTTTGGTGTTAATCCCGACGATGTTTTGATGGGCGCCGTGATTGACAATGATCAAGCCCTCAATAAGCACGTGGTGGCAAGGCCTCCCTTTTCCTCGCCCTGCCTTGATGGCATCGACTTCGAGCCCTTGGCCATCAAACTTGATGTTCTTAATGGCAATGTAGCTCGATTCAAGAATGTCGACGGTGTTTTTGCCTTTTTTTCCGAGGAAAACCGTGTCTTTGCCTTGGCCTGTGACCGTTATCCACTTGTCTGGCTGACCGTGGACGTTTTTAAAGGTGAGCCCCTCGCGATACTGACCCGCCGCCAAAGCAAGGGTATCACCGGCTTTGAGCTTGGCGAAGAGCTGACGATAATTACTTGGGTCGCCCTTGAATTCTGTCCCGTGGGCGAAAGAAAAATTGGAGAGGGCGAGGACGAAACATAGCGCGGTGGGGACTCTCAGTTTCATGGCGCTTTCCTAATTTTAGGAGTCAACGGGAAGAGCACGCTAGCGAATCAATGCTGGCCGGCGCAAGAGTTCGACCCATTCAATCTCTAAAACGGCGTTTTCTTTGTCTGTCAATTTGAAGTGGATGTTTCTTAGCGTAGCGCCCTTTTGAATGAAGACCTTCTCTTCTTTGAAGGGGTGAAGATTTTCTATAGGGAACTCAAGAGTGAGCCATTGTTTCTTGGCGATCATTAAATCACGACGCCAGTTCTTCTGGAGTTCCGGCGCCCAAATTTGGAAGTAAAAGGAGCGCATGTTTGTCAGGCGGGCGCGAAAGCGAACAGTCATTCCCGGGGAATAAGGAATGTCCGGATTCCAAACAAGCTTAATGGAACCAGCGGGGCCCCGGGCCAAGGCCTTTCCTTGACGAAGCTCGCCCTCTGTCAGCGCGTCCGGTTTGCTCTTAGCAAAGTCATGGCGCCAGAGCACTTGGGCTTTGAGGCCTCGGAAAAAGCGATATTTCTTAGCGAGCAAGGGCCCGTTTATGGCCTTTTTCTTTCCAGGGCGCCCGGATCGAAACTCTAAGGATTGACCTGGGGTGAGCTTTAGGTCGCCGCTTTGAATTTGACCGTCCAGGCAGCAAAACAAAACGCGTTGCTTGCTCTGGCGATGGATAAAGAAGTTTCCTTGGCTGAGAAGAGCTTGTTGAGTGCCTATGGTCACAGGAAGGGCCGCCTTTGCGCGACCGTTTTCAATGTGAAGGCTCTTCTTCTCAAGATTGATTCTTGGCATCTTGTCTTTTGCGCTCAGGGTTAATTGTCCATCAAATTGAATGGCTGTGCCATCTTTTAGGGTGACGGTGGCCTGCCCGCTCTGAACTCTTAATTGAGTGTTGCTGTAAATGTTTTGACCGAGCTTCATTGTCTGCCAGGACGTCTCGCCTTTTTGTCCCAGCGTCTTCCACTGCAGTCGTTTCCCCGATTGAACCGACGCCATAATGACGAGCTCTTCTTCGGGCCCCTGGGTCGGTGGCAAGCCTTGCTCTTTCTTGGGTATGGGGTCGATGTCGGGGGTCTCAGGATCTGTTTTAGAAGGCGTCTTTTTGATCGGCTTGGTCTTGAAAGGATCGTCCTTCGGAGGATCTTTGGGCTCGGGCTGCTTCGGTGTCTTTTTAACAGGGGCGGGCTTCTTCTCAGGAACAGCTTTCTTCTCTGGCTCATCCTTCTTCTCTGGACGCTTTGCCGGGGGAGTGACTTTTTTAGGTGCGGGATCGGGCTTTGGAGACGAGCTTTGGCTCACGATCATCGCACCGACTGCGAGAAGAATGATTGCGCCCAGAAGATAGGGCCAGGAGCGGCCTTCCGGGGCGGCTCTGCGCCGTCGCTTGCTCTTTGGGGAGCTCTTCTTCGGAGGCCCTGCTTTCTTTTGAAGGGATTGAGCCCGGGCTTGTTCCAGGGCGGCGGCTTCGAGAATCCGTTGCTCCAGGGCGTCCCCCGCCTGCTGTCCGAGGGTGACTTCGAGGGCGGCTTCGAGCAACCGATCTTCAATGTCTTTCGGGTCTGTTTCGTCGCTCACGCTTCACCCCCAGCGTCTTCGAGGGTCGTCTTGACACAATCTTTGAGTTTGTCTTTGGCGCGATAAGTAATGGTGTTGACGTGGTCCTCTTTTAGGCCAAGCTCCAGAGCAATTTCACGGCTCTTCTTTCCCTTTTGAAAACGTGCGGTCATGATTTGGGCCATTCGATCTGGGAGTTTGTCCAGGCAGCCTCGTAGGGCCTCAAGGTAGGTGAGTTGACTCTGATCGTTCTTCTCAAAGACCGGATCGATCGCATCAAGGGAGGATACGCTCGGGCGAGATTTGGCCTGACGGATGCCCATTAGAAATCGATTCTTCGCAACCCTCCTAAGATAAGCCCCGGTGGCCTTGGGGTCATAGTCATCAAAGGGGCGACGCATGACCTCAAGGAAGGTCTCCTGGGTGAGATCGTCCGCGCTTGCCTGGTCACAACCTAAGACTCGAAGATACATCCAAATCTCCTTCTGATACTTCTTCACAAGCGCTGACAAGTCAAACGACGATTTCATTCCCAACCTTTTTGGGTCTGCTAGGGGCTTAGTGCGGAGCGTCTATCAATCTGACACATAAAATAAAAATACTATGAAAAAACTTGGAGAGGGGGCGGAAGCTCAAAGAAAAATGGGGACCTAGGAAGCGTGAGGGACAGCGACAAATCCTGGGCATCTGTGTGTCTACCCGCCTATGGATTTGCTTCCATTCCCAGATAAACAACATTTTTTAAGAATTCTTGTCAGAAATCAGAAAGCTCTGCACTTGGCTTTGTGTAGGAACGATTCTAAGCAGAATTTGACAAGAGAGAGAGCGACCATGAGAACCAAGCGCCCCATTCCAACACTATCCATTCTTACCATGGCTGCATGCCTCCTTGTCGGTTGTGGATCGGGAGGCGGCTCTGGGTCGGGTGCTTCGGGCACAAATACCAACCCAGCCAACACTCCTTCCCCAAGCCCGACACCGAGTCCAACGCCAACCCCAACGCCAACTCCGACACCCACACCAAATCCCGGGGGAAATCAGCCTGGGGTCATCGGTAGCGGCGCGCCATTAATCGTCGCGGCCCCCACAGACCCCGCCAATCTCTTCGTCTCCCCCTCTGGGAATGACAATAACCCTGGGACTCAAGGGCAGCCTTTGCAAACTCTTCAAGCGGCCTTCAATCGCCTGGTCCCCGGCGATGTCTTAGAGGTCCTCGACGGCACCTACACCGTCACCGCCAACACTCTCCTCGACGCCCAAGGCACGGCGAATCTTCCTATTATTATTCGGTCAACAACCGGGAACGCCATCGTCGACGGCTCAGGAATGACCGGGACTTTTAGTTCTCGCGACGCGATCTTCCTCGAAAACGCCGAATACATTCTTATTCATGGCCTCCAAATTAGAAATGCGCCTCGCGCCGGGATGCGTATTTCTGGCGGGCAGTTCATTACCGTCCAAGCTGTTAAATCCGGCAATAACGGTGTCTGGGGTATCTTCACCGATTACGTCGACGACTTAAACCTTCTCGGAAATGAATGTTTTGGCTCCGTTGTGGAGCACGGCATCTACTTTTCAAACTCCGCAGATCGCGTTGTCATGCGAGGCAATTACTGTCATGACAACAACGCTAGCGGGCTCCAAATTAACGCCGACCCAGTGCTCCCGGGAGATGGAATTACAACCGGGGCGCTTATTGAAGATAATGTCTTAGCGAGAAATGGAGCCGGTGGCGCCGCCGCGATTAATTTAGCCTCAGTGCGGGACTCCACAATTCGCAATAACCTCTGCTACGACAACCAGGCCAGTGGTATTGTCCTCTGGGACGACGGCTTCTCCTCAAGCTTTGGCAGCAAGAACAATGTGGTGATTCATAACACTGTGGTCTTTCGCTCTGGAGAAGGTCGTCATTGCATTGTGATGCGAAATGGCAGCACTGGAAATCGCATTGAGAACAACATTCTTGTCGGCGGGCGCCGAGGTTGCTTCGAGATCACCACGGATTCTCTCCCAGGATTCGCCCCCGATTCCAATCTTGTCTTTAGTCGAGATGGCTGGCCCATCGCCACCGACGACACGACCGGCACCACATACAACTTCACAGCCTGGCGTCAGCTAACCGGGGGCTCAACTATGTCCATGAACCAGAATCCGGTCTTTCTCGATCCAGGGAACAGCGACTACGGACTGACCTCGATCTCCGCCGGCAAGAACATGGGCAAAGCCCTCGGTCTCTCCGACGACCTCCTCGGCGACCTCCGCTCAATGAGCAGCCCAGATATCGGGGCCATTGAGCGCTAAGCTTGGGAAATCACCAAGAAAGAAATCGAAAGGAAACAAATCGCGCTAAGACTTCGTATGATGCCCCGAGGACACTTCTTGAACCTGTCCTGGGGACATTTATAGATGCGGCGTTCACTGTTGTTTTGCGTGCTTTCTCTGGGGATTCTTGCCCCCACTTTCGCGAGCGCGCAGAGCCCAATTCACTCAAAAAATGCGATTCAAAAACTAAAGGACGGAAAGACTCGTGACGCGGCAGCGAGAGTCTTTCATCTTGAAGGTAGCCGTTGGTTCTCCAAGGCTCCGGAGTTATTGAAGCTTTATGGCGACGATCCAGTCTTAAACAAGACCGTGGTCTCAATTCTCGAAGAAATGGGAACGAGCCTTGTTCCGTTACTAAAAAAGGAAATTGGCAGCGCGAAGGACCTACGCCTTGAATGCGCCCTAGAAGTCATTCGAGAGCTTGGCGCTCGGGCAATTCCATTGTTCCCGGTGCTCTCTGAAGAGGCTCAGCGTAAGGATACAAATCGTCGCCGGCAGATTCTTCAGGCCATCTCTTACCTCCCCAGTGAAGCAGCGACCCCGATTCTTCGTGTGGCCTTAAGAGACAAGAATCCAAAGGTTGCTTTGACGGCGGCCCGAGGCCTAGGTCGCTTGGGGCGCTATGGTCGCGGTGGCGTGCCTGCGCTCCTGACTCAATTGTCAGAAAAAGGAAGCAGCGTCCCACTGAAGGCGGTCATCATTGAGTCCCTTGGGA
>JARGOJ010000182.1 GCA_029210225.1 Planctomycetota bacterium | reverse complement strand
TCGGGAACAGTGAATCAATGCCCCTACTTCATCATGACGTGGCATTCTGGGAAGTCTCTCGACCGCTTTATGAGAGACGCTCAGGGCGGTGAAGACCTCGACGAATTTTGGCTGCGGCGCTTCTTTAGGAGGTTGGCGGAGATTCTCGATTACTGCCATGACAACGGCGTGGTCCATCGAGATTTAAAGCCAGAGAACATCCTCGTGGATCCGAGAGGAGAACCGATCCTCATTGATTTTGGATTGGTGAAGCTCAATGAAGAGCTGGTTGAAGAGAGCGAGACAGGCGGCCTTTCGTTGACGAAGACTGGGGAACTCCTGGGGACTCCGGCCTTTATGAGCCCGGAGCAGTTAAACAGTAAAGAGAACTTTGGAGAAAGCCCAGAAGCCTCGGACGTTTGGGGTTTGGGAGCGACGCTGTACTATGCGCTGACGGGCTGCCCGCCCTTTCAAACGGAGTCATTGACGGAGCTCTATGTTCAAATCCTCAATGGCAAACCAACGGACATTTATGAATTGAACCCGTCAGCTTCGAAGACCCTTGCGAATCTTACTCGGCGCATACTTGTCCAAGACCCTGGGGCTCGCCCGGGTCTTGGGGAAATCATGGAGCTTCTAGACCCGAAGTCTTTTGGTAAAGCACAAGTTTCCCGGACCATCATCGCTGCTGTTCTAAGTCTTCTAATCCTCACTGTCTGCGCTGCGTTCGTCCTCGTTCCTATGCTGTTTCGCGAAGCTATTGTTATTGCGGAGGTCGATAAAGTCCCGGCGATGACGAAGGAAAGCTCAATTGTAATTTCTGGCCGACTGAGCCGGGGGCCTGCCAACTTAGAGATTGGGACGAAGGTCGTCGAGGTCGATGAAACAGGGCTCTTTAAATTCCCAGTGACGCTCAAGGATGGGGTCAATCGGATTCTTCTACAGGTTTCTGAAAGTGATGCTGTGGAGGCTTTTCAATCTGTCGAAATCTTCTGCGATCGTCGAATCCCAGGGATTGCGTTGTTTCACCAACAAAGCCCTGAAGGCATTTATCTCTGCGGCGATGATTATTTATTGAAAGGGCAATTGATTGATAAACACCCGATGTCTGTTTCAGCCGACAAAAATAACTTCGTAATTAATAAGAGAGGAGAATTTGCGGCTCCTTTGGTGAGAAAGGACGCTGTCCAGGACTTGTTTTTGATTGGCCGTGACAAAGCCGGGAATGAAGTGGAGAAGCGTGTCAAGGTTCAGGAGAAGGGGTGTTATGAAAAGGCTCTTGAGAAGAAAAAAGCGCGGGATGTCTTGGCCGCGGCAGAGCGGAAAGCGAAGGACGATCGACTCGCAAACAAGATTCCGACAATTGATGAATACCCTTTGCTAAGTGACTTTGAAGAGTCTATCACTCAGCAGAGAGAGGCTTATG
This sequence comes from Planctomycetota bacterium, assembly GCA_029210225.1. GTDB lineage: Bacteria > Planctomycetota > J058 > J058 > JARGOJ01 > JARGOJ01. The sequence goes on along the minus strand of JARGOJ010000182.1, from coordinate 10,508 downwards.
GCAAGCTCTTCAATGACCCTAAAGATTCTCAATTGATCGCGCCCTTGCTCGAATTTGAAACCTGGCAACGGACGCCTCGCATGAATCAGGAGGCAACAATTGCCTGGGTCGGGAAGCGGATTGGCAATGATTTTGAATTCTTGGGAGGCCGAACTTATCAATGCGGCGATCTGAGTTGTTATATCGGTCGCTTTAAACACAAGAAGACGGGGCTGATTCTCCACCTGATCCCTGGCGGCGCTCAGGTCAAGCGCTGGTTCTCAAGGCCGGCTCGGGGACACGGTATTCAAGTCATGTCGTTGCTAAGCTCCGACAAGTTGTTTAAATCGCTTCTGCGCTATGTCTTGTTTACTAACGCTCCAGGCCGCGGCTTTCGTCATAACTTCATTCGAGATTCAAAAGTGAAGGAGAAAATCGACGGCTTTGACGAGCTCATGGCTGAGTTTAAAGATGGCCCTCTCACAGACGAAAAAGTGAGTCCCGAACCTGATGTCTTTGATTACATAGTGAAGCACTTTTTTGAGGATGAGTTTCAATTCCAATGGCTGAAAAAGTATTTTAAGGCCCTCTATAAAGCGAACAGCAAGAACGAGCCATTCTTCTTCTCCGGAGAATACACTCCTCCCTATCTCATCGGTCAAAATGAAGTGTCTCAGCGCACTTTTTCTCGCTTTGGCGCTGGCGCTGAAATCCTTGACAAGCTTGAGCTTTCCTATGGGAGAGGCGATGAGTTACCCATTTATAAGATTAGTCACAATGAAGTCTCGGATTGGCTTAAAAAAGTAGGCTCTTCGCTGCGATTCCCGACCGAACTCGAATGGTCCCATGCCTTTATGGGAGGATCGAAAGCGGCCTATTTTTGGGGGGACGACGGCGCAAAGTCTAAGGACTATATTTGGTCTCACCAAGTCGGGCAAAAGCTTCAGGTTCATAAGAACTCCGAACACAAGGATCGGACCAATTCATTTGGGCTGATTGATATGGCGGGCAACGTTGGAGAATGGTGTGAGGACTCTTTTGAGGTCTACTTTGAGAGGGTTGTCGAGGCCAAGGCGAAAACCGGGCGGTCCTTTCCCCCGCTCTCAAAAGTGGCTGAGTTCAAAGAACCCTTCATGGGAGGCTCGATTATTCAACATTGGCTCGTTTGCCACCCTAAGTTCGCGAAATACGACGTCGATGACTCAGACTGGCAGACCCGAGGCTTTCGCGTGGCCTGCTCTATTCCCCTCACTGAGAAGTGATCCTGGATTGGGTGGAATGGGCCAGTGTTGCGATTGGAATTGGGCTTGGGTATCTAGGAAGAGATTCAATGTATGGAGAGGCCAAGCTGTCGGCGCTGCGGCAATTTTAGTGAGGAAAAACTTGAGCAAGACCAGGGCTATATCTGTAAGCCGTGTTTTACTCTCGGCACCTCTTGCGAAGTCGGAAAAATCACGTTCGCTGGTGCAACACTCTGCGTTGCAATCTCACTCTCTTTTGTTTTGGCGGTTGCCCCAATTCATGGGTTCTTTTTGGGCTACGTGGCTGTGGTCAGCGTTATACTAGGTTGCGCTTCAATTCAAGTCGCCTTCTACGCATTTCATCCAGTTCAATTAATGAGAACCAATTTCTATTTCGGTAAGCAGGCAGCGGCCATCACTCTCGTCGGGCTGTATTTTTCTTGGGGAATCCTTGGTCACACTGTTATCGGTGTTCCAGGTGGGTCATTTCCAGGGATGGCCCCATCATTTCTACCGGTGCCTCTCGACTCTCCTCTTTGCGTCCTCTTTTTTTTCAGCCTCTATGCCTGCTTTGGCTTTTTTGCTCGGGCTTACCTCAATTTGGCTCACAAAGCTTGCCAACAATTTGCGGAAGTTCATCAGGCAAGAAGCGCATCCTATGGATCTTCAGATTTAGGAGACTTCGGAACAAAGGAGAAAGGCTGATCTCTCCTAAGAGCTCAGTTTTCAGGCAAAATCACTTTGTCGAGAACTCAGGCTCCGATTGATTTTGGTGTAAGATTGCTGCCGCTTCCCTACTCGCAGACAAACCGATAAACGCATGCCCTGGTCTAAAAAAGCCACCTTCGCCAAAGAGCTCGCTAAATCCCTCAAAGAGCTTGCCCCACCCCCAAAGACCACCGCGATCCGTCACCCCGGCTCAGCCTCGGAGATCTGCAAGACCATCGTCGAGACCTGCTGGAACGGCGACTTCTTCTGCGCCGCCAAAAGCGAGCCCGGCCTCTTCTCTATGCGAGTCTTTGCCTTCGCCATTAAAGATCTCATCGCGCTGGGGCATCATGACCGCTGCCAGCAAACCGTCGAGTGGGCCCTCGACCACTACGTCCGAAGAGGACGTATCACCCCCTATGTTTCAGCAGAGGCGGGGGCCGTCGAGCCCTACGGTTACTCTAGCGACGCCCTGCCTTTTCTCTTTCATACCCTCAAAGAACTTGGACAAAGCTCTCTCAGGGGGCCCTACCAAGCTCTCATTGACCGTGAGATTCTCCTCTACAAAGAAGCCCTCATTGAAACAGCCTCCCAAGACCTTCGCGTCGAGCGCTTCTTTGATTCGTTTAAGAACTCTCTTCACTTCCCCGGGAGCTGTTATAGCCATTGCATGGTCGCCTGGTGCTCCGAGCTTCTCACGACCCTCGAATGGGACAATCCCCTAAAAGACTTCGAACTAAAAGCAACCGTCAATCACTGGTTTTGGATTGGCAAGTTCTTTCGCAACCATCACTCCTCTCTTAACGACCCCTTGCTCTCTGCGGACGCAAATTTCTGGCCCTTCTGGTGCGAGCTGAGCGAAGATAGAGCAGTGCGTTTGGCGAAGTGCGTTGAGGCGCTCCACGACGAAGGCTTAGACGAACCCTTTCCTCTGAAGTATCACCGCGAGCGCCTCTCCGAGCGAGAGCTTCAGCCCTGGCGCCGCGATGCGCCGAATATTCACGGAGACAGTATTGGGACCGTCCTGCTCGCGCCTTGGATTGAGCTAGTTCACGAGGTGAAACCTGAGCGCGCCCTGCGCTACTTAACCCAAATCAAAGGGCGCCTTGAACAAGACGGGAACCTTTATGAGGCCTACGATCCTGATGGGAAAGAGGCTCTCAAAGGAAGTCGCTGGGGTGGACTCTGGGCGGCAAAATTTCCGAAAGTTCTCGCTTTGCTTGAGCCTACGAATTGAAGCCTGTTTGGAATGTCGCTATGCTGTGGATCTTCTCTAACCGATCATTGTGATATGACGAATAGCAATAAAGCCCTCCAGAGCACTGAACTCGCGCCTACGCGCTTCATTCCTTTCCGAAGGAACGCGGTCGTCACGATGCTTGGCAAAGATGGCCAACTGGATGAGTCGCAACGAGCGAACTTCCGAGAGCTAGCCCGCATTGTTGGGTCCTATTATCATTTTCAGTTTCATCACAAACTCGAAATTCTGAAAGACGCCTATTTCCCCTTCGACCCCGACTTGGATGTGGAGAGCCTTGAGACCTTCACCGACGAAGAGCGAGAAGAGCGCAGCCGATGCCTCACTGCTATGCTCACCGAGGTGCTCAACGACGCAAACTACGAGGCCATTTCCCAACAGGATGTTCTTGACGCTTTCCTCGAAGAGAACCTCATCAAGCTGAGTCTCACGATTGATTTTGATGACTTTGAAGAGTGCTTGGTCTACGGTCGAGGCAACGTCGTCAAAGAGATTGAAGTGAAGCGCTTCTTCTTTTTTAAGAAGAAAATCAAGGTCGAAACCTTCGAGAGAGTGGTCCTGTTTCTGCGCTTTAAGAACGACGACCACTTCAATGGGCTCAATCGGAAAACGCTTAATTTTACTCCAAGTTCGACCCTGATTAAGATCTTCAAAGATATGCCTCGGGCCGACTTAGAAATGCTCTTTCCAAACACCCAATTGAAAATGCATACGAGAGACAAGTTATTGCTCGGAGTTCCCGCGATCGGTGGCGCGGTGCCTGTGTTGCTGACCAAGGTCTTGCCCCACTTGCCAATCATCTTTTCCATTCTCTTCGGTATCTCTGCAGGCAAAAAAACGAATGAGGGGAAGTGGATCCAGGCTGCCATTCATGGGGGCTTGGCGATGTTTGCATTGGGAGCTTACAGTTGGCGTCAATGGGAGAAGTTCAAAAATCGCCGGCTCATGTACTTGAAAGCGCTCACTGAAAATCTCTACTTTAAGAACCTCGATAACAACGCTGGGGTCTTCTTTCGACTCATTGATTCTGCGGAAGAGGAAGAGTTCAAAGAAGCGCTCATCGCCTATTATTTTTTAATGACGGAAGGCCCTCAAGAATCGACAGCGCTCGATCAACGCATTGAAAAATGGTTCTTGGAGAAGCATCAGACCCGCATCAACTTTGAAGTTGAAGGCGCCTTAGAGAAGTTAATAACATTAGGCATCGCCAGTAAAGACGGGACCATTTATTCCGTGCTGCCCCTCGAAGAGGCCAAGCGCAAGGTCGACTCTATTTGGGACGGTTTCTTCGACTATCCAGAGACCAGCAAGGATTGCGATTTCTCCGAAAAAGACTAAGCGGGCCTCACATGACGGCGGAAGTAGTCGAGGTAATTAAAGAGCTTCGAAGCGTCGACGAAGCGAAATGACAGCTTGCTACTAAATGATAACTCGACATCGGAGGAGAGCGGCTTGGAGACCCGAGCTTCAAGTTCTTTATTCTCCAGGAAAGTGCCATTGGTGGAACCGCTGTCGGTTAACGACCAATTGGGCCCGACCCGAGTGAAGCAGGCGTGGAACTTCGACACGCAGGAGTAATCAAGCACCACATCGTTGTTAGCCGCACGGCCAACAGTCACCATGTCCTGAAAGAGCACGCCATGCTTCTTCTTCAATATGTAGAGACTGGTGGAGAATAAATCGCAGGCTTGGGCCGATTCTATGGGAGCCTTGAGAGTGAAGAAGCCAGGTTGGGCCGCGCTATTCTCTAGGTGACTCTCTTGAATGAGAAAGTGATAGGGATAGCTCGCCAAAAACTGCTCGCGGTTCATTTCGCCGATCTCTATGGCGAGGCTCTTCATTGTGATGCGGTCGTTATGGCGACCCGGCAAAGGATAGAGGTCGGTGTCTTCCAAGGCCCCCGGGGCCGTCCGAGATCCTTCAGGAGGAGTTTGCGATGGAGATGGTGTTTGGGTGCGCCGACGTAAAGGCTCGCGACGCTTGGCCTCACCAGAAATGTTCTTGCCTATCTTATTCACGTGTCGACGCCCCTAGCCTAACGGCCACTCTTCAGATTCATGGACCTAATGACAAGCAAAAGTTGGACCGCTGAGGTGTGGAAATGTAGTCTTAGAGCATTTGTAAAGGCTCTGGCCGATTAGACGACGCAGGGGCGAGCATCGCTTATGTCAAATTGGACAATTGCAAATAATATTCGTGCGAAATCGTCCGATGTCAGCGACAGGGCTCGACGAAATCGTCAATTTGATGCGGAGCGTTGCAAGGTAAAGTAGAACCGACTTCCTTGACCGGGGGTGCTATCGACCCAGAGCTTGCCGCCGAGCTGCTCAACGAGGGTGCGTGCGATTGCCAAGCCCACACCAAGGCCGCCATAGTTTAGGTTAACCTGATAGTCGTCCTCAACTTGAGTCCCTTGTGTGAAGGGCTCGAAGATCCGGGAACGATTTGTCTTGGCCATACCAATTCCGGTGTCATGAACCGCGACCACCACATCGTTATTGTGATCGCTGCTCAAGTAAATCGAAATCTCGCCGTCCTTCGTGAACTTAATCGCATTCGAGATCAACTCTTCGGCAATGCGCTTCAACCACTGGGGATCAGCGAAGAGGAACTCTGAGCTGCCCTCGAAGATAAGGCCAATGCCCCGTTGATCGGCGAGGGGCTCGAAGCTCTTAATGACCTTCTCAAGAATCTTGTATGCGTCGCAGCGAACCTTCTTCGGCGGCAAACGCCCCGACTCTAACTTCGTGATGAAGAGGATGGATTCGACCAGGGTATAGAGATCGCGACCGCTCTTCTCAATCGCTCCCGCGCCCTCCGCGCCGATCTCGTCCCCCTCAGCTTCGCGATCCTCTTTAAGCAATTCGGCGTAACCGAGGATGACCGTCAATGGGGTCTTAAGGGAGTGAGACATTTTATCGATGAAGATGCGCTTCACCTGATCGGAGCGCTTGAGCTCCTGGTGAAGCCGTGCGTTCTTAATGGAGCCGCTGATCGCTCGGGCGACAAACTGAAAAATTCGCCGCTCTCCGGGCTCCCGTTGCTCCGGGCCATAAATTCCAAGCACTCCAGCCAATTCGAGCCCCACATCGAGAGGGAAGCCCTCAAAGTGACTGGGTTGCGCCCGATCTCTGGCAATCTCAGTCTGAACTAGGTCACAGCGCAAGGCTGTGTCACCAGGAGGCGTGCCGGAGATTGGAGGGATGCGCTCAAAGTTCTTATCCGCGGCGTAGCGCTCGTCGCCCCGCGCTGATACAAGGTGCAAGCAGATCTTTTGAGGACAACGCGGCGCCCAGGCACAGGTATCACAGTTATCCGGTGGACCCGGGAGCCAAACTCGCGCCAAGCCGAGGTCGGATTGAGTTGTTAAGTGCTCGACGGTGAGGTCGGAGATGTCACTGAACTCATTGGTGCTCGCCACCTGAACGAGCAAGTCGTTGATCCAGGCGCCGCGCATGAGCTCTTGCATGTAGAGGTCCATAAGCTCGTCGTAACGACGCTCATGGCGACGAACTTTACTCTCCAACTCTGCGACTCGGGCGTAGTTGAGAGCTTCATTGCTCGTTGGTCCGGGACTCTCTTTGACGTTCACGAGCTCTTTGAGTAATCGGGCGTCAGTCTCAAAGGCTAAATCTGGCAGGCGATTGACGGGAAAGTAAGCAACCCGCTCAACTCGCGGCCCTGGACGAGGCTCTTTCTTCGACTCCACCGGGACCGCGAAGAAGCCGGTCACGACGATTAATTGATTGCGCACGAAGCCAGACAATGTCTCGTAAGAGGCCCCAACCTTGACTTTAAGACCTGTCTTCTCGCGTATTTCGCGGCGCGCTGTGGCGCGGACGTCTTCGTTCCACCGGACGATACCCCCAGGGAGGCTCCAAAGTCCGGCGCCAAAAGAATGGGAGTGGTCTCGGCAGATGAGCAGAATTTCTTTTTGGTCGTCACGCTCTCGAAGAATCAAAGAGACACCCACAGCGTTCGCCATGAGGTCTTCTTTTGTTCCGCAGCGAGGGCAACGGCGAGCCTGTGTTCCTCGCCGAACCTTCTCACCGTAACGAGCGCCGCACGCTCCGCAATGAAGGGCCGTTTTCAACTGTCCCGCTTTCCTTCCTCTGCTTGATCCGAAGCCCCCTGGTTCAAGGCGGCGTTCAAACGAACCCCTAAGGTGGTTCCTCGATGATGCATGGCATCATTGAGCACGGCTTTTTCAACCGCGGATCGTTGACCGACTAAAACCACGAGTTGCTTTGCTCGCGTCATTCCCGTGTAAAGCAAGTTCCGTTTTAGCATGACATAATGCGCGTTTAAAATGGGTATCACGACTGCAGGGAATTCACTTCCTTGACTCTTGTGAATGGACGCTGCGTAGGCCAGTGATAGCGCGTCAATGTCCTTCTTAATATAGGTATGGCTCGCCTCGGGAAAACGCACCGTGAGGCTATGAGCCTCCTTGCTTATCGCTTCAATGACCCCTAAATCTCCGTTAAAAACCTCTCGGTCATAGTCATTCTTTAATTGCATGACTTTGTCGCCCACGGTAAAGCGCTGCTTTCCTCGCTCGACAAAGACCGTCTGCTCTTCTGGGAGCTTTAAAAAGCATCGCTGCAGCTGAGCATTGAGATTGACCGTCCCCGCCAGACCTTTATGCATAGGGGCCAAAACCTGGATATCCTGAATTGGGTCGAGGCCATAGGCGCTCGGAATACGCTGACTCACCAACTTCACAATCGTGTCGACCGTCGCCTGGGCATCCCCGCGCTCAATAAAGAAGAAGTCCCCATCGCCCCGCTGCGCCTTCTTCGGCGCCGGTCGCATCTCGGGCAACTCACCATCATGCACCAAGTGAGCGTTTCGCACGATCGCAGAGCTCTCCGCCTGACGAAAGATCTCCGTCAATTCCACCGCGTTGATCACGCCGCTCTCTAACACATCGCGAAGAACAGCGCCCGGACCGATTGACGGCAGCTGATCCTTATCCCCAACCAAACACAATGTCCCCCCTGGAGGCACTGCGCTTAATAGCCTCGAAGCCATAGGAACATCGAGCATTGACGACTCATCGACAATGATCACGCTCTTATCAAGGGGCGCTTTGTTGTGGCGACGAAAGCGCGTCGTGCCGGGAATGATCTCAAGCAAGCGATGCAAGGTCTTCGCCGGTCGCCCCGTCGTCTCTTCGAGCCTTTTCGCTGCTCGCCCGGTCGGAGCTGAGAGCGCCAAAGTGACATTATTGCGCTCAAGGATCTCTACTAAAGACCTCAAGACAGTCGTCTTACCAACTCCAGGGCCCCCTGTGATGACGCAGACCGGGTGCTCAAGCACCATGGCCACCGCTTCATGCTGCTGTTGAGTGAGGACCACACCGGTGCGGTCTTTCACCCACTCCAGGGCTTCAAGGGCGTCAATCTTTGGTACCAGGCGCGCTTCCGCGTTCATGAGCCGGCGAATCTCACGAGTGATGATCCTCTCGGCGTCGAGCAGCTCCGGCAAGCCAATGTATTCGTCCTCGCCGTAAAGCTCTTGCTCGACTAAGCCGGTCAATCGTGCGCTCATCAGGGCATCGCGGACGATGTCTTCATCAACTTGGAGACCCGCGGCAGCCCTGCTTAACAGCTCGTTCTTAGGGACAATTGTATCTCCTTGCAAAGAACACTCCCTCAGGAAGTGCTCCAAGCCCGCTCGGGCGCGCTCGGGAGAATCATGGGCGATGCCCGCCTTGGAGGCGATGCGATCCGCGGTGAGAAAGCCAATTCCTCGAACTTCTTGAGCCAATTGATAAGGCGCTTGTCGGGCCTGAGTCACAGCGTTGTCGCCATGCTTCTTAATGATTTGGGCCGAGTGCGCGGGAGTTAAACCCAGCCCATAAAGAGCGACTAGAGCATCCCGCCGATCTCTCTGAGTAGTTAAAGCCTCGACCACTTGAGTCTGGCGCTTCTTGCCAATGCCACCGACTTCTCGAAGCCGCTCAGGGTTCTTCTCGACGATGGAGAGGAGGTTCTCGCCGAAGTGATCGACGAGCTTCTTTGCGAAGGACAGGCCGATGCCCTCGACTAAGCCAGAGCTCAGGTATTTGACGAGGCCTTCGCGGGTTGTGGGAGCGCTGGCGCGAGCGCTTCGGAATTGGAATTGATGGCCCCACTTTGGGTCGTGGTGCCAACGTCCATTGAGGGTGACGTGCTCGCCGATTCCAGCGAAGGCGAGGTCACCTTTGGCGGTGATAGGGCGCTCTGTTTCGTCTTCTATGAGGCGAAAAATAACGAAGTGGGACTCATCGCTTTGAAAAGTGACCCGGTCAATAGCCCCGGTGATTGTGACAGTCTCTGAGTCGTCGCCTTTAAACAAGGACGCTTGGCCACCATCTCTGGGACGACTCATAGATGTTCTCCGAAACGGGTTACTTAGATCCTACAAGTTTCCTCGTTTTAAGCAGATCCTTCAAGAATTGACCGGTGTGAGATTTCTTAACCTTGGCCACAGCCTCTGGACTTCCCTTTGCCACAATTTTTCCTCCCCCATCTCCTCCTTCAGGCCCCACGTCAATAATCCAGTCGGCTGTTTTGATGATGTCCATATTGTGTTCGATCACAATGATGGTGTTTCCAGCGTCGACGAGGCGGTTGAGAACCTCCAATAATTTGCGAATATCGTCGAAGTGCAAACCCGTTGAGGGCTCATCGAGGATATAGAGGGTCTTCCCTGTCGATCGACGACCAAGCTCTTTCGCGAGCTTAATACGCTGGGCCTCACCTCCAGAGAGAGTCGGAGAACGCTGACCGATAGACATATAGCCGAGGCCGACATCTCTAAGTGTCGTCAGCATATTGAAAATCTTGGGATGACGGCGAAAGACCTCACAGGCTTCTTCGACGCTTAAATCGAGGATCTCCGCGATGTTGCGGCCTTGATACTTGACCCGAAGCGTCGCGTCGTTAAAGCGTCGACCCTCGCACTCGGTGCACGTGACGAAGACATCAGGCAAGAAGTGCATCTCGACTTTCTTCACCCCGCTGCCCTGACACGACTCACAACGTCCTCCCTTTACATTGAAAGAGAAGCGTCCTTGCTTGAAACCAAAGGCTTTCGACTCAGGTAGCTCGGCGAAGAAGGCCCGCACCTGATCCCATAACTTCACATAAGTCGCGGGGTTCGACCGGGGAGTGCGGCCAATTGGCTGCTGATCAATCGCGATGACCTTATCGAGGTGCTCAAAGCCAGTGATACTGTCATGCTCCCCGCCGACACGGGTGGCTTTGTTGAGTTTGCGGGCGGCCTCTGGGAGGAGAATTTGATTCACTAAGGTCGATTTTCCAGCGCCAGAAACG
>JARGOJ010001280.1 GCA_029210225.1 Planctomycetota bacterium | reverse complement strand
CTCCTGACCGATACTGAGCTTCAATTCGTCGCTCAGTTCAATGATTTTGAGGAGGTCCGCCAACGCCTCTTTGTCCGCCTCATTTCACGAAAAGGTCCAAATTTCCGCTTGGACCGATTGAGTTATTGGGACATCCCCGAGATTGAAAAGGCTGCAAAACCCTTATTGGAGTTTGGTTTTCTAACGAATGCCTCCGACTCCGAGAGCGATGAATTGCTGTCATTGCTCGTGGTTCCCGAGCTACGAAAACTGGCAAAGAAGGAATGGAAATTAACGGTCAAGTCGACGTGGAATCGAGATCGATTGGTCGAGGAGATTGTGACAGCTCATAGCCAGAAGAGAATCTTAAAAACCCTGCAAGCTCAGATGACCATTTACCAGCCGCAGCACCATGACATCATTCATTTAATGCGCCTATTGTTCTTCGGGAATTTGCATCAAAACCTGACTGATTTTGTGTTGCAAGACCTGGGCATTTATCAATACGAGGATTACCCCTGGGGTCAAGAGAATCGCCTCTTCAAGACACGAGAAGACGTTGATGAGTGCTTCGATTTAATTGAGTGCAGTCGCTTCGTTGAGTTGTTGTTATTCGAGGAAGAATTGGAGGACGCAAAGACCTTAGGGCGGACTGTCAAGGAAAAGAATGGGTCGCTGACGGGGCGCAACCGACGCATCGCCGACCGGATGTTCAACCGGCTCGGCCAAGTTTGCGAGAAGAGCCAGGAGCTGGAATCAGCCTTAGAGTTCTATGGGTATTCCCAGTATCCGCCGGCTCGGGAGCGGGCCACTCGAATCCTCTTCAAGCAAGAGCGATTCCCCGAGGCAAAGATTCTCTGCCAAGAAATCTTGGACAGCCCCAAAGACGAAACCGAGATTGACTTCGCCCCGCGCTTCCTAAACAAGATCCGCAAGGCGATGGGAGAATCCGTTCCCAAAGAGAAGCGACCCAAGAGAAGAACAGTCGCCCTTTCCCTGGAGCGCGATTTGGAATCGAACGTTGAAACCCAAGTATTGGAGGCCTACAACGCTCAGGGAACAAAGGGGCACTACGGAGAGAATAGCCTCTGGCTCACCCTCTTTGGCCTCGCCTTTTGGGACATTATCTTCGCGCCGATTCAGGGGGCCTTTGAGCATCCCTTTCAACACGGCCCCCTCGACTTACACAGCGCTGAGTTCCGCCAAGCCCGTGAGCAGCTCATCGTCGATCGTCTCGCTTTCTTAGAAGCCGATAAAGGCGTCCTGAGTCATTTGCTTAACATCTACGACACAAAGTCCGGAAGAGCGAACGCGTTCGTCTCCTGGCTCTCCTGGGAGCGGGAGACGATCTCTGAAATCATTTCGGCGGTTGGAGGACCGAAGCTGGCGAAGATTTGTGATCGTCTGAGTCGGGACGTCCGTCGTTATCGCAGAGGCTTCCCAGACTTGTTTCTCTTTACCGACTCTGGCTTTGAGCTATGTGAGGTCAAAGGCCCGGGAGATCAATTGAGGCCCGAACAACGGAGCTGGCTCAAATACTTCGACAAGGTTGGGATAAGCGCATTCGTTGCTCGGGTTGAATGGATAGACATTGAAAACACTCCCAATTGAGCGAGGCGTCCATGACGGCCAAAGATATTTGGCGTTCAACAATAAGATAGACTACAATTGAAGCTTCGGCTTTAGCCCTTTAATCATGGTCCATTCCCGGCATTGATGTCTCAGGAAAGTGACAGAACGAGAGTTAGCACGTGAGCTTATTAATCTCTGATGAGGAAAAAAAGGCCTTTCAATCCGCAATTATTGGATTGCTTTCGAGCGTTCCGATCGGTGAGCGATTGAATACATTGAGTGATATTGTCGACGCGTCCTACAAGCTCCATTACTCCTCAAATAGCAAACTCTACACCAAACCCCAATCCGACGCTTTTAACCACGCTGTGGAGCAGTGGCTGATTGGTGAGAATCCCTACAAAATTGATTTCGGCGACGCTTTGAAATTGGACGCTAAATCAAAAAAAGAGATCAACAGGCTTCTCAAGCAGCACCTGGAAATGGGCCGCATGATGAAGCAGATGGGCAAGATGGGCGGCATGAAGGGCCTCGGGGCCTTGCTTGGCGGCGGCGGCATGCCCTCGCCAGGTGATCTGGCCGGTGGCGCGGCCCGTGACGGGTTCGACCGGTTCATCGACGCGACCGTGAT
>JARGOJ010000181.1 GCA_029210225.1 Planctomycetota bacterium | reverse complement strand
TTCTGCTCTTGATTTTGACGCTCACAGCGGCTTGCAAGCCTGAAAACGCGAGCAAGAAGAAGATCGACGGGCCGGCCAAAGCAAAAGAAGAGGCTGATCCCAAGAAGGACGCCAAAGAAGCGGTCGCCAAAGAAGATGATGGCAAAGCCCGAGAAATCAAAGTGATCAAACGCTTCTCTGGCTTGGCCACTCCTGTCTCTTACAAGGGACCTCCCCCAGACGGTGAGAAAGTTGTGACCCGCGAGCTCGTGGTCAAGACCGAAGCTGATTGGAAGGTCTTGCTTGGTATGGTTCCAAGTAAGTTGCCTCGCAAAGGCTCAGACTCGACCACGAACTCAGATCCGCTGCTCAAAACTCCAATGCCCGACTTCACGAAGCACATGGTGATCGTCACGGCCCGGGTTAATAGCATCTTCGCGAAACCCGCCATAAAGAAACTCGTCGTTGAAAAAGGCGTGCTCACCGTCTCTGTGCTTAAAGAAAAGGCCGTGCCTGAGCAACATCCTATCGATTGGGGAAGCTACAACGCGGTGATTATTGAGAAGTTTGACGGCCAGGTGAAATTCGTTTGGACCGAAGCGAAATAGGACAGACAGAATGTCAGAATCTGCCGAGCAAGTGACGCCCAAACCGGAGAAGACGGAGCCAATAAAGACAACGTTGGCTGGCCGAATTCGGCGGCTGCTCTCTTCGCTCCTTTGTATCTACGTCCTGCTTGCGCTCTTCGCGTGGTTTGGCGCGGAGCTGCTGATCTTTCAACCTCACCCAAGCGGTTACAAAGATCACTCAGCCATCACCAAGCTCACCTGCGCTGATGGCACCAAAATCTCAGCCTTTTACCTACCGAATCCAAAGGCGAAATACACCATCCTTTACAGTCACGGCAACGCCGAAGATCTTGCCGATGTGCGCTCGACTCTCATGCTCTATCAACGCCTTGGCTACGCGGTGCTGTCCTACGACTATCCTGGTTATGGCACTAGCGAAGGTCGTCCGACGGAGTCGGGGTGCTACCAGGCCATCGACGCGGCATACGCCCATCTGACAAAGGATCTCAAGGTCCCGAGCGATCAGATCATTCTCATGGGACGCTCCGTAGGTGGTGGCCCGACTATGTATCTGGCCAGTACAAAGGAACATAAAGCGCTGATTTTAGAGAGCACCTTCACGAGCACCTTTCGCGTCGCGATTCCTTTCCCGCTCTTTCCCTTCGATCGCTTTCCTAACAAGCAGCGCATCTCACAATACAAAAAGCCGCTTCTTCTCATGCACGGCTCCGCTGACCGCGTCATCCCCTATTGGCATGGCGAAGCCAACCTTGAAGCCTGCCCGAGCGAAATAAAGCAAGCGCTTCTCATTGATGGCGCCGGGCACAACAACTTCCGTCAAAAGGCGGGGCAGCGTTACATTGAAGTCATTAAGAACTTTCCGAAAGCCTTTTGACCAAACTTTGCGGACACCGAGCTTCAAAGCACAAATGGGAAACGGGCTGGTCCTTCGACCAGCCCGCTTCCCATTCACAACTGATAATGCAGCTGTTTTACCTCGATTTATCTCTAAGCACGGCCAGGACTGAGAGGTCAAAGTCTCCGCTCTTGTCTGTGGCTTTGTACCATCGATCAATCTTGCCGACTCCTGGGACTAAGACGGTGACGTTGACGGCCTTCAGAGCTTTGAAACTCTTGCTTCTCACTTCGAGGCTGAGGTCTTCGATGGATCGTTCGCGATCACGAACGATTTGCACTTCGTCCCCAGAAAAGTCGAGTGTGTAGATGACCTTCACTTTCTTGGCATCGACCAAGTCCGATCCAGACTCCGACTTTAAAGTCTTCTTTTCCGTCCCCGAATAGACTCCTTCAATCACCTTCGATTTCGACCCGATAAGGCTGACATCTGTCTTGATTCTCAAGTTCAGAGCTCCGCCACACCCCACCAACAAAGTGGTGAGGCTGGCAAAAACCAGGGCGCGAACAAAAATTTTGGAAGGACGAATCTTCATGGTCACCAACTCGCTTAGGCTTCGATTCCGCGCTCTTTGAGGAGCTTCAGGAGGGTGGAGCCGATTTCAGCAGGGCTGTCTGAGACAGCGATTCCAGCATCTCGCATGGCTGCTTTCTTTTCAGCTGCGGTTCCTTTACCACCAGCGATGATCGCGCCTGCGTGACCCATTCGCTTGCCTTTTGGGGCGGTCGCGCCAGCGATAAAGCCGACGACAGGCTTGGTGATCTCACCGTTTTTGACGAGCAATGCGGCCTCTTCTTCTGCGGTTCCACCAATTTCACCGATCATGATGATCGCCTTGGTTTCTTCGTCAGCTTGGAGGATGCGAAGCGCGTCGCTGTGGTTAGTCCCAATAATAGGATCGCCGCCGATGCCGATGCAGATTGACTGACCGAGACCCGCGTTGCTTGTTTGCCAAACGGCTTCGTAGGTGAGTGTTCCACTACGAGACACGATTCCGATAGATCCAGGCTTGTGAATGTAGCCAGGCATGATACCTGCTTTGCACTTGCCTCCGGGAGAGATCACGCCTGGGCAGTTTGGGCCAACCAGGACGATGCCTTTGCCTTCGATGTAGGCCTTGACCTTCGCCATATCGAGAGTTGGAATACCCTCTGTGATACAGATAATCGTTTTGAGGCCTGCGTCTGCGGCTTCCACAACAGCGTCGGCGGCGCCAGAGGCTGGCACATAGATCATTGTTGCGTTTGCGCCGGTGGCTTCGACGGCTTCACCGACGGTGTTGAAGACAGGGATCTTTTGTTCAAACTCAGTGTCTCCACCCCGTCCAGGGTGAACACCGGCGACCAGTTGCGTGCCGTAGTTCAAACAGTGTTGGCCATGAAGTCGACCGGCTCGGCCGAGTCCCTGGCAAATGAGTCGAGTGTCTTTTCCGACTATGCTCATGATTCAACCTTTCAATGAGGCGACAACTTTTTTAGCCGCATCTTCCATCGAGGTCGCGCTCAAGATGGATAGCTCTGATTCGTCAAGGATCTTACGTCCCTGCGCGGAGTTGGTGCCCTCAAGACGGACGACCAATGGCACTTCGAGACCCACAGCTTTGACGGCCGCAAGAACACCCTTAGCGATCATGTCACAGAGGACAATTCCACCGAAGATATTGATGAGGATCGCTTTGACGTTTGGGTCTTTGAGGATGATGCGGAAAGCCGCAGTCACGCGTTGTTCGTTTGCGCCACCACCAACGTCGAGGAAGTTCGCTGGAGACGCGCCCTCGTGCTTAATGATGTCCATTGTCGCCATCGCAAGACCAGCGCCATTGACCAAGCAGCCGATGTTTCCATCGAGCTTGACGTAGCTCAGTCCTTGCTCAGAGGCTTCAATTTCGGCCGGATCCATACCGCCGTGAGTGTTGTACTTCTCGACGAGGTCCTTGTGTCGATAGAGGGCATTCTCGTCGAAGGACATCTTCGCGTCGAGAGCCACTACATCGCCGCTGCCAGTGATCACAAGGGGATTCACTTCAGCCATGTCAGCGTCAAGCTCGATGAAGAGCTTGGAGAGCTTGCTAAAGAGCGCAGCGCCCTTTTTCGCGGTCTTGCCTTCCATGCCCAAAGCGTAAGCCAGGCGGCGAGCCTGGTAGCCGTGGAGACCATAGATAGGATCGACACTCTCTCTGAGGATCTTCTCGGGGGTGTGCTCCGCGACTTCCTCAATATCCATTCCGCCTTCGGTGCTCGCCATAATCATAGGGCGGCAAGTTTGGCGGTCGAGGACAACAGCGACATAGAGCTCATTGGCAATGTCACAGCCGCTCTCAATATAGAGAGTCTCAACCTTCTCCTGACCTTGAATGGTCTTGAGGGTCGAACCGAGCATTTTCTCAGCGAGGCCTTTAACATCGTCTTTGTTGGTGACGACTTTGACCCCTCCGGGACCGTCTTCGCCATGCTCTAAGAAGCGGCCTTTGCCGCGTCCACCTAAGTGGACTTGGGATTTGACAACCACAACCGCGCTATCGAGCTCGCGAGCGACCTTGTCAGCATCGTTGGCTGATTTGGCGACGCCACCGGTCAGGGTTGGAATCCCATACTGACGAAAGATCTCTTTCGCCTGGAACTCGTGAATTTTCATCGTTTCATTTTTCCTGATAGGGTCAAAAAGGGCGCGGATATTAGCACATCAGACGGCAATTCAAAACAGTTCCGTTTCAAGATCCCGAAAGATGGGGCTTTCGAGCAATGATCTGGGCGACAGCGCGCTTTGGATTCTCTTCGACACCCTCCCATGAATAAATCAGCTCAAGCTCTTGGCAAAGGGTCGCTAGCTCCCCAGGCTTCAAAAGGAAGAGGGGGTTCTTAGGGCGACCGAATTGCGCTTGAGCGCTTGTGAAAGTTTCGTAAATCAGAAGGCCGCCAGGCTTTAATGCCTCAAAGAGGTTTGGAAAAAGGGGGCGGTGCAAATATCGAAACACAAGGATTGCGCCGAATGCTCCGCTTTCAGTCAGCGGCCTCTCCACCGACTCTAAATCGACTTGAAAGCAGTCGATAGCAAGCTCGGCGTCTTCGGCGCGCTTTTGTAAGGTGGCCAAGGATTCTTCGGAGCGGTCGCAGGCGCGCACCTGAAAGCCCTGCTCGGCCATATAGAGGGCATTGCGCCCGCCGCCGCAGGCTAAGTCTAAGACCTCCCCATCGATTTCGTGACACCAAAGGTCTCGCTTTTCGGTAAGAAAACGAGAGGGTGTTGTCTCTTGGTCGTGCATCGGCTTAGGACACGCCTTTGACGTAGTAAAGCAGCGCTGTTGTGAGACCGATCCCGATCATCAAACTAAGAATCGCGACGATGACAATCTTGCCCGCGAGGCCATCTCCACCTTCTTCAGAAGCAGGCTCGTTACGAGTCTTTTGTCCGCTCTTTTTTCCCGGAGCGGCGGTCTTTTTCTTTTTAACAGCCTTCAATTTGGCGGGGGCTTCCTTGGGGGCTGGAGCGGCCGTCTTCTCAGGAGCCTTCGTTGGGAGCGGAACCTTCATGACGCCACGAAAACGCATAGTCGCTTGGAGGTCGTCCTCTTCGCTCATGATGTCGTCGAAGGTGTCTTTGAGAATCTCCTGGCTGCGCGAGAGTGTTGGCCCTGTGGGGGGAGGCGCTCCTCCCGGAGGGAGAGGAATGACATTGTTGTATTTCACCGTCCGCAAGATCTCGCCTTCTTCCTCTTCAGGACCGGCGAGGGGCGCGGGAGGCGGACTTGGATTGGGGGTCGGAGCGGCGTCGGGAGCCGCAGGGTAGCGCTCGAGTTGGCCTTGGCATCCCTGGCAAAGCCCGGGATTTGGCATACTCGTTCGACATTTATAACAGACCCACAGGACGGACGACATATTCCTATTACCTCGATAAGTTGTGCTCCCTATTCAAAGGGAAAAGATCGGTAAAAGCAATCCTTTACGTGGTGTTTCGTATAAGGTAAAAGCGGATAACTGGAATAAAATCTCCGTCTACTTTAGTGATCGAATCCTGGGATAAATATGCCGATCACCTTTAAATGCAGCTCATGTAAAACATCACTCACCGTCCCCGATGCCTTTGCTGGTAAGACCGGAAAGTGCCCGAAGTGCGGGTCGAGAGTCATTGCGCCCATCCAAAAAGCTCAACCAGATACAAATCTAGGTTGGGTCTCGGCGGCGAGTTATGACCCTAAAAAGTCTGGGGCGAACGCCGTCCCGCCAGCGGCAACCGCTGTCCCCACTCCTCCAGCGCCTGCGACTGCTCCGGCGGCAACCGTCGCGCCAGCTCCCCCAACAGAGCCCGCGCCTGCGGAATCTCCGAGAAAACCCACGGAATCTTGGGATCAACAGCAACCACTTCCAACGAATGAGGTTACTCCTCCTCAGGATGTGGTCACGGGAGCTCGACTCACCATCGTCTCTGAAGGACGCATCCAAGGATGTGTTTTTTCATTGCTGACTGCGCGGTGTTCGGTGATTGGTCGCGACGCGAAAAACGAGGTCGCGATACCAAGCAGCGCAATTTCCAGGCACCACTGCCAGGTCGAGCGCAGCTCTAAAGACTTCATTATCACTGACCTCGGGAGCGCCAACGGCACCTTGGTGAACAGTGAGAGAGTGATCAGCTGTAAGCTTAAAGACGGCGACTATATTCAAGTCGGCGACACGCTGCTTCGCTTCGATTCCTGAGCTTATTAAGAAACTCAGGACCCAAGTCTCAGATCGTCTGTGAGAAGACCCTTACAATTTCTCCAGGGGTCTCGGCGTTCATGATCGCATCATAAAGGTCGGTTGAGAACGCGAACGACTCAGCCAGTGTCTGTTCGACTTTGAGGAAGAACTTATCGTCATGGGGTGGAGTAATCATCGCGACGAAGACATGTACCAACTGATCATCGAGTGCCCCAAAGGGCAAACCAGGTTCACTGCGACCGATTGCGATGCTGAATCGTCGGGCTTGCTGAGTTCGAACGTGGGGAAAGGCGATGCCCTTGCCGATCGCGGTCGAAGTTCTTTGTTCGCGGGCGAGCAAATCTGACCTAAGCTTTGTCAAGTTTGAGACATTTCCCGCCGCGTTGAAGAGGTCGGAAAATTCCCCAATGACACCCTCTTGGACCCTTGCCAACTCCTCTTTCGGAGGATGGGGATCGTCGGGGTAGTTTGGAAAAGTCTTTAATGAGAGCACTATCGCGCTCTCTTTGAGAAAGCGATGAATCCGCATGGGTCTGTTTCCCCTGGAAACGCCGGTAAACTTGAAGGACAAGAAGATTACCAAAGCGGCGCCCTGACGCGACCCTGAATATCAGCGTTTTTTTACTTTTCGAAAGCTCTCACGAATTTCTCGTTTGAAGCCCTTCGAAAGAAAATTTCGGTAACCCGCTGATTTCTTGGCGAGGCGATAGATCCATTGCTCAAAATTTTCGTTGGTGTACTCCGGCTCCAAATACTCGCTGAATGCGTCATTTCTCATTTTCTTAAAGTGCGTTGAGTCTTCTTTAAGAACGGAGTAAATGTAAGGACCAACGAAGTCAGCTTTGAGCGCGAGGAGAGCGAGGAGAGTGTTGATTCTAACTTCGGGGGACTCGTCGAAGAGGAGAGGCTTCAAGAAGTCCGCGAGTCCAGGAGCGACTTCGGCGCGCTTGTAGGCGAGGGCCAAAGCAATGCCGTATCCGATGCCAGCGCGGGCTTTGGGATCGGGGTTGTTGATGAGGCTTTGAAGTTCGCTGAGGCCTTCGGCTTCAGGTTCGCGAACGAGAGCGAAGGCGATTCCTGGGAAAGAACCTCCCCCCGTTGGGACCTTCTTCTCCTTTACGACTTTGTAAGTTGTCCATCCGGCGATCGGGTCAATCAGGCTGATCGCCATAAAGACCTGTCCGTCATCGCGGTCGAGGCGCTTTGAATCGGTGAGGACAAACTTTAGCTCGCCGAGGGCGGTCTTGTCCTTTATTTGCGCGAGGGCCAGGGCGGCGATTCCTCTGGCCCTGCGGTTGGGGAGTAGGTAGCCGCGCATGGTGAAGGCGCCGTCTTTAGCTTTCAGATGCCCCAAGGCCGTCAAGATCTTCTCACGGTCAGAGTTGCTCTGAGTTGAGCCCAGGGCCTCAATGAGTATCTGGCTGTCCTTGCGATCGCCAACTCGCCCAAGTCCTTGAATGACGTCGGCCTTCAGAGATGGATGTAAGCCCGACTTGGTCTTTTCCCATCGTTTGACATTGGCGCGCCAACGCTCAGTTTCCTCGATAAGAAACGCTCGAGGTTGCTTCTTTCCAGTCACCCTCATAGCGATGAGCGCCTTCTTCAGGTGGACCTTAAGATAGTGAGGACAGTCCGACTTGTTGAACATCGCAGCGTATTTTGAGGCGGTGCCACGATCGGTGAAGTTCATGTCTATGAGGGTGCGGATGCAAACTGTGGCAAGGCTTCCGTTATCGGACGTCAAGCCACTGAATAGCTGTTTTTTGAACTTTGGCGAGGCCAGACCGATGATTAACTGATTGGCGATATTGGCGTGCTTTGGCTCTTTGAGAAGCCCGATAACAGCCTTCGAGATATTGCTTGAGCCGCCGAGGGATAAATAGCGGGCGGCTTGGGCTGCGTCGAGGTTTGGGATCTTCGTTTCGCCAATGGACGCGCTGAATAGCTGCTTTTCAAACTTCTTGTCGCCGTATCGTGCCATGACGCCGATAGCGGTCGATTCCGATCTTTTCTTGTCCGTGAGATAATCTTCGACGAGCTTGGAGCCCAAGGAAGCGAGAATGAACCAGTATGGCTCGGCCTCTTGAGCGTTCCCTGCCTTGATCTCTTCCATTTTGGCTTCGAGGGCGTCGAGTTCTTCGCACTTCACGCGTCCGAGGTCCGGCATGATTTTGGCGAGCTGTTGGGGCTTAAGAACGCCTCTCTCCATGAGCCTAAGAGCGGCGGGAACCGCTTCTTTTCCGGCCGCGGAGAGGATGGCGGCGGCGTAGTATTTGGCGCCGCTGTCCACGGTTTTTATCTCGTCGAGCCAGCGAAACAGAATGGGGAACTCGTCTTTTTGGGCCACTTGCTCGATGAGCAGCGCAAGGGTTCTATGTCCCTGCTCTGTTTTAGCTGAGGCTTCGGCTTTGGCAAAGGTACGCATGTAGGAGATGAGCTGAGTGTCTTTGATTGCTAGGAGCGACTTGATGCCGTCGTGGCGTTGTTTACGGGCTGCCTCTTGGAGCTTGCCTCGCTCGCCGCTGATTGCGCTGACGGCATTGGGATCGGTGCATGCACGGGCGAGGGGCTCTAAGAAAGGTTTGTAGGATTCATACCACGCGAGCCACTTCTCTTTGGTTTCCTTGGCTGCGTCGCTGCTTCCAGGATCACTCAGGACAATGTCATTCTTACCGCTGTAATGTTCGAAGGCGCGGTGGGCGGTTTGCCGCAAGCGAGGGTGATCGAAGTCGAAGGCCTTGAGGGCTTCTTCAATCACGAGACCATCACCAGCTAAGAGACGTAGAACTGCGAGGCGAGGACGAACGCAGCTGCTGTTGCCTTCCATGACCAAGGCGCGTTTTCGAAGGTCTTTGGCCGTGGGGCCATCGCTGTCTGATTCAAGGAGAGCGAGACCGTAAAGGGCCCCAAATCGTCGCCCGGCGGCGCTTGATCGTCGTCCGGAGAGCATCTGCTTCTTGAGTCCAGCTTTGTTTTCAGCGAGGACAATATCGGCAGCGCCATAGACGGCGTCAAGGGTGTTCGCGTTGAGGCCGCGGCGAAGAAAGTTATCTCGCTCAGCGCCTTCGGTCGCGGCGTAGAGAACGCGATAGCACATTCCTACGAGGATGGTGTCTCGTTCGACTTTAATGACAGCTTGGCAAATCTCTTTCGCGAGGGGGTTCTTGGCGAGCGCAGCGATTTGCGCCTCAATGTCTGCGGGATCATTGGCTTTTCGTAGGGGTTCAAGGACTTTTTTGAAGGCACCGAGGGGATCGTCCTTGTTTGGGTCGACTTTAACAATATCGGGTTTCTTGTCGGGTTCTTTCTTCGGGTCGACCTTGTCCTTGTCGGGGTCGTCCTTTTTGTCTTTCTCGTCGTCTTTTGTATCTGCGGTGTCGATGTTATCTGAAGCGACGATCTTCTTGCTACGACGTCGTTTTCGTGTTTCCCCAGAGCCGCCCATGAGCTTGAAGGCCACTCCGACAAGAATGAGCAAGGCGAGGATGCCGCCGCCAATTTTCGCATATTGAATGAGTTGTTCATTCTTTTCGGCGAAGCCAGGGGCGCGGGGTACTGGAGCCTGACAATAGGGACATTCCCTCGCTTTACGGGCTATTTGCTCTTCGCAGACGGAGCATACAATAAAGTGAGCGTTGCCGGCGGGGGCGGCGGCAGGCGCTCGGCTGCTCTTACCTTTTCTTCGTCCTCGGCTGCTCTCGTTGTTTTGTTCCGTGGTCCGACGTCGTTTTCGGGAGGCGCTCTGATCGGTAGGACGGCGTGCGCCCTTTTGGTTTCTTGGTCTTTCAGAGGATGTGTTTTTTGGGCGCCTTGAAGAGCTAGCGGCCTTCGGTTTGCTTTTGGGCGCTGCTTCGAAGAGGTTTGCGACCTCGTTCATCGCTGCATCCATGCCTTCGGGGGCTTCGGCGATGTCGCTATCGGGGAGCAACTCCATATCGCCTAGACGTCCGAGCGCCGGTTGGGTAGGGGCGACGGCTTGGGGAGCGAATTGTGCAGGGGGAGCTGTGGGTTTGGGAGCCGCGGGGGCTTTGCTGCGGCTTCGGCCGAGGAGCTCGTCGTCCATGGCGGCGTCGCTGGTGGCGTCGAGCTCCGCCAGCATTTGTGCGCCTTTGCTTTTGGTGGGCTCTGCTTTGCCTTCGAAGAAGTTCCCGGCCCAGCCTTGTTGGTTTTGCGAAACCTCAGGATTGGGGGCAGGGGGTGGAGCCGCCGGAACACCTGGAATAACCACAACTTGGTGGCAAGTAGGGCAAGTGAACTGTTGACCGGCTTGATAGTCTTCGGCGGTGTAAGGAGTTTGACATACACAAACGAAGGAAATGGCCATACGACCGGCCTCCACAATTTCGCTCAATTTCAGAATCAATCAGGCGTTCGATTATAACAGTTTGCGGCCGTCGAACCGTAACGCAAGGAGACAAAGAACGAACTTAATTGTGGAGGACCTAAGGGTGAGCTTTAGCCGATACGTCTCAATTTTTTGAGGCTGTGGCCGGCCCAGCCGCTTTCCTTTTTCTCTTTGCTGTCCGCTTTCCAGAGGGCCCACTCAGCGCGACCTGTGGTTTTATCACTGCTTGGTAGAGCGATCTCCAAACCCAGTTCGAGGACGTTTTCTTTGTCGTCCGTCCACTTCACGGTTCCAATGGCGAGGTCACCCTCGATCTTCATGGCCACATCATAAATGCGGCCATCCCAGTGCAGAGCACCAGCGACAGCGCCGTCGTCGGCCTGTTTTAAGCGCAGGTAGCGTTTGGCGCCGAGCTTCCAAGATCCCGTCAGGCTTTTCTTTTCGCCTTCTTCAACAACAACCTTGTCAGCGGCGACGGCATCGTCTCCGGTCTTGACGCCAAAGAAAACAGGCGTGATCTCTGGAGTGGGAATTGGCTCAGGAACAGGGATTGGCTCAGGCATGGGCTCTGGCTTGGGTTCAGGCTCTGGCTTGGGTTCAGGCTCTGGCTCTGGTTTGGGCTCAGGCTTTGGCTCGGGCTCAGGCTTCGGCTCAGGTTTTGGAGTGTCTAAACGAGAGAGTTCGACCGGAACCCATCCTGATTCGAGATCGTCCTTCGATCCAACGCGGTGCTTGACCCACTGGCGGCGACCGACGAGCTTGCCTTCGGCCAAGGTCAGTTCCCATGCGAGGGAGCGACCATTTTTTGTCTCGGTCGACTTCAAGATACCGGCTTCGAGTTTGAATGGCGCGAGCTTGATACGGATTGACTTGAGCACAAAAGTGTCGTCGACCACTTCCCCAGGCACTTTTTGCCCAAGCAAGCGATAGCTTCCGGCGAGCGCGGCGAGGGTCATTGTCTCATTGGCGGCGGGAGCTTCTGGAGCTGTTTCAACAGGCTTTGGCCCGGTTATGACCAGTTTTTGTAGAACGATTGGAGACCAGCCTGAATGGGCGGCTTTCTTCTCTTCGGCGTCGAAGTCTTTCCATTCAACGCGACCTTCAAAGCCTGTATCGTTCGCGCCCAGCTCGATGGCGCAAGCATCGGCGGCGCCGTTCAATGTCCCATTGAGAGTGGCTTTGCCGGTGCTGAGACTATAAACGGTGTCGCCGATCTTGAGGACCAGCTGATCGTTTTCTAGGACAATGTTGGCTTTTTCACCGGTCGCGGTCAGGTAATTGCCTAGGAACGAATCGGCGGCAAAGCCCGAGAGATCAGGACCTTCAGGGACAGGCACAGAGGTGAGGAAGGTCTTATGGCCTCCAATGCGTGGCAGGAGAGTCAGGCTTCTATCGATCCAAAGGCGCTCAAGGACAAGGTTCTTTTC
>JARGOJ010000180.1:10015-11936 GCA_029210225.1 Planctomycetota bacterium | reverse complement strand
TATGCTCAGGTTTCATGTTCGCCATCTGTTGATCTCCGATGGCTTCGAGGACGCGCTGTTGAGCGTCTTCGGGAAGCTTAAGCACTTCCTCAATAAGTTGTTGTTCGTTCATGCTCATACATCTATCTTATCTCGCGTCGTCATTGTTTGCATTATTCAAATCCTCATCCCGCGCCAGCTCCTTATGGGACTGGTTTAGAATTGATCACTCTCCATTCCTCTTTCGAGATTCAATCTTTCGCAGGAGCGTCCTTCACAGGCGTCTCATCTGCGCTTGGACTGTCTTCGGCGCCGCGCACTTTGAACGCGGCGTCTTGCTTCACTTCAACCTTGTCATCCACGCTCTTCTGAGTCTCTTCCCGAACAGCATCCTCAGGACGGTGGAAGGGATAACGAGCCAAATCCCGCGCCGAATAAGCATCCGGGAAGATCTCCCGAGCCTCTCTACGGAAGATGCGGCTGTCCGCGTAGCGCTGGGAAAAGTGAGTCAAGAGGAGGTTCTTGGCCCCCGCTTGGTCGGCGACGATGGCGGCTTGCTCCGAGGTCATGTGCATATAGCTGTGGGCGATCTTGCTGTCTTCCTTGGTAAAGGTCGACTCGCAAACAACTAAGTCGGCGTTTTTAGCCAATTCAAAGCAATTATCCGTCAGGCGAGTGTCCATGATGAACGAGAAGGCCGCGCCACGACGCACCCAGCTGACCTGGTCTTTGGTGATGGTCTTGCCATCCCACTCAATGGCCCCCTCTCGCTGGAGCTTTCCAACCAAGGGGCCAGAGACCCCAAGCGCTTTTAACTTCTCCGGGAGGAAGCGGGTCACATCTTTTTCATAGATGCGATAACCCACAGTATCCACCGCGTGATTGAGAGGATAAGCCTCGATGGTCAAGTTTCCGTCACCACCGACGATTCCTCCAGAGAGAGGAACGGGCCGTGCGATAGGACGGAAGGCCTTGGCGTAAATGGAGGCGTTGACGAGTCGGTCGTAGTAGACCCGGCCGGTTTCTGGGAAGTAGACCTCGACAGGGTGCGTCACCCGGTCTAGGGACAGGCGCTGAATAATTCCCGCCAGCCCGAGGCAATGATCACCGTGAAAGTGGGTGATGAAGATCTTGGTGACGCTGGTCACCGAGACGTTCGCGTAGATGAATTGGCGCTGTGTTCCCTCACCTGGATCGAAGAGGAAGCCTTCTCCATCCCAACGTAAAAGGTAACCATTGTGATTGCGATGGCGCGTCGGCACCTGGCTTGACGTTCCTAGAACAACCAACTCACGGAGACTCACGTCCGCTCTCCTACTTCTTTGCGAAACTCGATACTAATATGAACACTCAAAAGGACGCTCGACCATGCAATACATGTGAACCGTCTCAAAAAGGTCGAGAATCTTAACCCGACCCTGTATACTCACAAGCGAGTTCTTCATCTTTATAGATAAGTTGCGAGTTTTGGCCTCCGAATTGATCCACAAAGCACGAAAATTCTCTCGGCTGCTCTTCAAGAAACGAGTCTCCTTCCCTCGGGAAATCCAACTGGAGATCACCAATCGCTGCAACCTCGACTGCGATATGTGCCCCCGTTTGTCCTTGTTGAAAGTCCCAGAGATAGACATGAGCCAAGAGACCTTCCACAAGGTCTTGGACTCCCTCGTAAAACCCCGGGCCATCACCCTGACCGGCTGGGGCGAGCCCCTCATGCACGGCGACTTCTTTAACTTCGTCGACGAGATCCACAGCCGCTTCCCATCCTGCCAGCTGGCCTTTACAACCAATGGCTTCCTGCTGAATGAGGCGACGGTCCGCAAGATCTTGCTTCGCCCCTTTACCCGGGTCACCTTTTCGTTGGAGGAGCTTCCTTGGGAAGAGGGGAGCTTGGCTCTGGCGAATGCGAGGGCGGAGGGTTTGGATCCTAAAAAAGGTCACA
>JARGOJ010000180.1:0-10005 GCA_029210225.1 Planctomycetota bacterium | reverse complement strand
TAACGCTCAGGCCAAGGCGGGGCATCCCAGCTCCGATTCTGTCGTTGAGGGGATTCGGCGCTTGGTTGCCGGCCGCGAGTTTAAGAAGCATCCTATGGAGCTTCGTCTCCAAGCGGTGATGAGTCTTGATGGTCAAGATATCTTGCGACGCTTGATTGACTTCGCGGCGGATGAGAGCTTGGATGTGGTTAATCTCGTGCGTCTCGATGTCCGAGGTCGCCCCGATTTAAAACGTCCCGATTGGCAAGCGGAGCGCGCTATGATCGCTGAGGCCAAGGCTCATGGCGAGCGTCGAAAGCTTGGTATTGCTTCGGTGAACGATCATGGCTTCCTCATGAAAATGGCTGCTCACAACGATCAGTTTTGCATGAGGCTCGACGATTATGTTTATGTCGATGTCAACGGTCACGTGACGCCGTGTTGCTTGCTCCGCGCTCACTCCACAGGGAACATTCATAAAGAGTCCCTCAGAGAGATTTGGCAGGGGCCGGAATTGAAGAAGTTTTACGGGTCAGAGCTTCCCTCCGAATGCGGTGGTTGTGATTCCTTTTTGCATGGTTATACCCCAGCAGTTACCCCAGAAACCTTGTCGGTTTAGAGCCTGGTCTTATGTCTCAGACAGGAAAAGTCACCTTCTTAGAACCTCCCGCGGTCACCGAGCGGAGCGCTGAACGCTTCGCGGGTTGTACCTTCGAGCTCTATCACTTCCCCGACCTCGCGAACCTCTATCCCTTCACGATTCTCCACAATCAAGGCGTTGAGGTCGATTATCTCGACGCCACCCTGCTCGGGGACGACACGGAGAGCTTCTTCGCCCGCCTCAAAGAGCAGCCTGCGGAGTATTACGTGTTGCACTCAGTGGTCCTCGCGAAGCCCACCGACCTCGATACCATCGATCGCATCCGCAAACTGCAACCCAATGCCTGGATTCTCCTCCACGGCCCCGAAGCCACAAGAGTCCCCGAAGAGTACATTCGCGGGGACGAGCGGGTCCTTGTTTTTCGCGGCGAAATAGAGCGCTCGATCATTGAATTTATTACCGGTGAAATGAAAGAGCCCTACGGTCTGACTCGCTATGAAGAGGGCATTTATCAGGCTTACGGATTAGATCCTCGGGGCCTCATTCCCTTTGACGACTTACCGATTCCCGCCCGGAATCACCCAGCCTTGGAGCAATACAAGCATCGCTTCTTCAATCCGAAATACAAAGGCCGACCCCACGCTCTGATGCTCGCCTCCCGAGGTTGCTCTTTCCGCTGCACCTTCTGCGTTCCCAATGCGATTAGCTTCGCTCGGGAGATGGAAGGCTTTCAGTTGCAAGGCAAGAAGCCCAAGGTCATGCGGGGTTCCCCCGAGCGCATCGCGGCGGAGTTTAAGGCTCTGAAGGAACAGGGTTATAAGTCGGTTCATATCGCCGACGACCAGTTTCTTTGGGAGAAGTCCCGCACCTTAGAGATCTGCCGATTGCTTGAGCCCTTTGAGATGGAATGGGGAATGCTGTCGAGGGCCGACTTTCTCACAGACGAAGAAGTTGTGATCGCTCTCGCCAAAGCGGGCTGTGTCTCGATTGATATTGGGGTGGAGAGCCTGAAGCAAGATGTCCTCGACAAGATTAAAAAAGACCTGAACGTGGAAGATGTCTATCGCTCGGTGGAATTGCTGAAGAAGCATGGGATTTCCCCAAAGTTCAATATCATGTTTGGCACCACTCCCGATGAGACTCCCGAGGATATCTACTGGACGATCAAGGAACTCAAGCGCATCGATGTTCCTCATGTTATGTTTGCTATCGCGACTCCCTTTAAAGGCACTGCGTTTTACGATTACTGTAAAGACGAGGGCTTTCTCATTGATGAGTCGGATAATGTCAATCCAATGGGAAAAGCCATGATTAGTTATCCTCAGTTGACTGCGGAGAAGCTTGAGGAGCTAGAGCGCTATGCGTATCGGTCTTTTTACTTGAGACCGAAGGTCATTGCTCGCCGCTTGCTTCGCCTCCGTCGCCCGAGTGATTTCATGAACGACCTGAAGGTCGCTCTACGGATTTTGACGCATTAGAAGAGAGGTCTATGGACGTTTTTGTTCACGAATTTATTGAGCAATACAATGTCGTCGATCCGCCGACTCACTTTCGCAGCGCTCGTGAATTCGTTGATATCTGTGTCTTAGAGCAGCGCATTGAAATGCTCATGGATTTAGCCCGGGTTTTGACCACGGCCCCCACTGACTCTGTGGATAGTCCGGAGGCCTGGGTCAAGCGCGCTGAGCCTTTGTTGACGCACCTCGAGAACAACCTCGCGTTGATTCCGAGCGTCGACCTGGCCAAGCTGGTCTTTGAGGTTCTTCACTTACGGACCATCTCTGCCCTCCCCTTTAAAACACCCCTCTCCCATCGCTTTCGCCGTGTCGCGTCGATGTTAGCGAGTGAGCAAAGTACGAAAGATCTGAAGCGGATCTTCCAACTTTATAAGAGTGAGGATTCCTACTTCGAATTGCTGGCGGTGCTGCTTCATGAGCTCATCTTGCGAGGCGTTCAATGCGAAGGAATTCCTCTCTTTGAAGAGCAGCTCTTGGCTTTGAAAGAGCGTGATCATCCGCTGGCCTATCTCCCGGGGCAATTGCTCGATATTGAAATTGGGGTTGAAGAATACTTGCCGCGATATAGCCTCAGCAGCACCTCCTGGGCTCGGCCCTATCGAGATGAATGGGACGAAGCGGAGACCTTAGACTTAGACCCGACCCTAAAGCTCGAAGCTCAAGAGAGGACCCCCGAATTCGATGCTCGGCTTGTTCACGCCGTCTCACTCTGGGAGTCGAGTCAGTCTGAGAACACTGAAATTGGCTGTTATCAGTCGAACCTAGTGCTGAGCAAAGCGGCGATCACTCCGGAGCTGCTCCAATCGATTCCACTGAAGAGCTTTGATATGGCCGCTGTGAAATTGCAAGCCCTCGAAGCTCATCAGGTCTTCGCCCTGCTCTTTGGCGCGGCCTCTCAGACAGGCTCGAATTCTCAGTCATTTATGGGTCCTTATGGGCGCTTGG
This sequence comes from Planctomycetota bacterium, assembly GCA_029210225.1. GTDB lineage: Bacteria > Planctomycetota > J058 > J058 > JARGOJ01 > JARGOJ01. Next base: position 6,963 of record JARGOJ010000180.1, on the reverse strand, counting down.
CCGTTTGGAAGTCTCTCGCCGCCTTAGTCGATTGCCCCGATAAGGCTCCCATGAGTGATATTGAAGCGCAGTTATCGAAATGTCATTGTTTTGAGCTTTACGCCGAAGTGGATTACTTCGAGAAAGCGGCGCGGAGTCTCTCTATCCTTTGCCTCAGGCCCGATGGCCGAAGCTTGGTCTTCTTTGTGGCCCAAGACGGCCCGGCTGGGCTTATTTAGGTTCTTTCTCTGCGACGCGAAAGATCACAGTGACCTCGGCCCCGCTCTGAAAGACAGCGCGGCCTCGCTCGGTGATTTTGTGGGTGGCGTCTCCCTTGGCATAATCATGGCAAGTGTAGGACGCATTCGACAGGCGACCTCCAGGGCAGGAGACCAGGCAGAGAATACACCCAGACAGCCAAGAGGGGCGATACTTCATGTGGCCCCCAAGGCGAATATCAGGGGCGCGGCCTTCAGGGACCGCGATGAGTTCCTTTAGAGGAAACCGGGACCCAGAGCTTGATTCCACGAGCACCTCGATTCGGCTTCCCTCAACCTTCAAGTTGGCGGCTTTACTCGTCGCGCTGTGGCGCTCATCCCAAGTCTCTTGGGAGAGGTTGTCGCCGCTTTGACCGCCGAGTTTTTGCAGCCCTGCCTGAATGTCCGCGTCGTTGAATTCGGTGGTGAGCAGGGCTAAGGGGGAGGCCCGACCGTCCTTCCAACATAGGAAGTGATAGCCGGGAAAGGGTGAGAGAGAGCCTTCAAAGCCCCAGAGCGAGGTGACAGCTTTAATCCTTAACTCGGGATTGTTCACGTCGACGTGAAGCTGGGGAGCCGGTCTCTCGCCATCTCCCCAGTTGATCATGCTGCCCACAGAGAGGGTGATCGCAAAGAATGCGAGGCCAGCGACTCCAAGGCCCGAACCTGGGTTGATATTTTCAGCCATTCGACTTCCTTCCATCTCACATAGGGACGATATAATAGTAAATCTCTCCGAAAGAAAGCGCGATGGCCCAAAATAGTCCTGACAACTCCGAAGAAACGCCCCGCCCGCCGGGTTTTGTCCAACAAGACAAGGAGAGCGCACGTCTTTGGCTCCGAGAAGACTACCAAGACCTACTCCTCTCTCTCCCCGTTGAAGAACCCGCACGCCTCGCGAGACACAATCCAGCGCCGCTTTCCGGGCGGGGAGTGATTGGCCTTGTCAATGTGGACAAAGACGGAGAGAAGGAGAAGCTGATCATCCGTCCCTATCTAAGGGGCGGGCTGATGGGGCGGCTTTTTCACGACCGCTACTTCGATGACGGCCGAGCGATCAATGAACTGGAGCTCTATCGGGAGGCGCAAAAGCGTGGTATCCCAAGCTTAGAGGTGCTCGGAGCCGTCACTCGTCCTTGTCGGGGAATGGGTTACCGTCACGGCATCATCACTCGCTATTTAGAAGATGTTCACGACCTCGCCGCGGTGCTGCTCAATATCAGAGATGAGAAGCAGCGCAGAGCCGCTATGCGAGAAGCGGGACGGGTGATTCGAGTGATGCACGACCAGGGCTTCAATCATCCCGATTTGAATATTAAGAATGTCTTGGTTCGTTTTCGAGCGGATGAGGACGAAAGCGATGACAGCGCCGTTGAGGCTTGGGTGATTGACTTCGACCGCGGCCACTTTGTGACCGGGGCTCTTGATGAGAGCGCTCGTCGCGGTAATTTAATGCGTCTGATTCGGTCCTTTGTGAAGTTTCATAAGAAGGCCCCTGGAGCGGTGACTTTTCGAGAGCCCCTCGAATTGGCCCATGGTTATTTTGCGGGTGAGCCAAAGGAGCGAATGGCGTTTTTAGATTTAGCCCGTCGAGCCCTTAAGAAATCACTGCGGATTCGCCTCACATCATGGCGCGCCAAGGCTGATGGTTAATGGCCTCATTGAAGTTCCTGCAATGGAAATATCAACTGCGCTCAAAGCTGACAGAGAAGCGCCTGGCGCTGCAAAGCAAAGCAATTAAACCTTTAAAAATATCCGTCGCTGTGGTCGCTCAGGACTGCGCCGATCAATTACAAGGATTGATTGATAACGTCCGAAGCATTGCTTTTGAAATAGTTGTCGTCGACGGTGGGTCGAGGGATGACACTCTCGAAGTTTGCCACCGAGAGCCCTTGGTGAGGCTTTTTGAAAGGCCTTGGGACGGTCACTTTGGCATTCAGAAGAACTTGGCCCTCGATCATTGCCGGGGCGATTGGATTTTGCACCTGGACGCCGATGAGCGCATCGGCCCGCGATTGACTGAGCGCCTACCCTTGCTGTGCCGGGAGGACGGGCCCGATTTCTACCGGCTTCCAATGTATTGGTTAGTCACCGAGGCTCCCTTGCGCTATGTTTTAACCAAGAAGCACTTCCCCTGCTTTGTGCCGAGGCTCATGAGGAACCTCCCAGAGTTTCGCTATCAAGAGAAAGACCCGGTTCACGTGACTTTCCCTAAAGCGGTAAAAAAGCGCATGGTGAAGACTTATGGGGCTCATCTCTTTCATTATTGTTTAGCGTGGCTTAGCAGGGACGAGCTAGAAGCGAAGGCCGAGAAGTACCGTCGGGATCATCCTGGAACCGAGGATACGACTAGCGCCTATTATTTATATTGGAAGCACGACCACCAAATCCGTGATTGTGAAGAGCAGCTATGACTGATGTATTGATTAATTTCGATGATTATCAAAAGAGAGCCCGGGAGCTTCTCGACCCTATGATTTACGGCTATTATGCCAGCGGGGCTCAGGACGAAATTACTTTAGATCGGAATCAGTCAGCCTATCAAGACATCTTTTTATTGCCTCGTGTCTTAAATGACGTCTCAGTGAGAAGCACAGAAACAAAGGTGCTGGGAGAGACGATCTCCTTCCCAATCATGGTTGCTCCCATGGCCTTTCAGGGAATGGCCCACAGCGATGGTGAGTTAGCGACCGTGAGAGCGGCCGGAGCAGCGGGCTCGATTATGATTCTCAGCACCCTCTCAACAACCTCAATGGAGGACGTGGTGGCAGCGGCTTCTGGCCCTGTGTGGTTCCAGCTCTATGTTTACAAAGATAGAGAATTGACGGAGGGCCTCGTTAAAAGAGCAGAAGCGGCTGGCTGTAAGGCGCTGGTGCTCACAGTGGACGCGCCGTTGTTGGGGCGCAGGGAAGCAGATATTCGCAATCACTTTCATTTGCCAGCAGGAATGGAAGCCAAGAACCTCCTCCCCGCAGGAATGCAGCGATTAGACAAAGCCGAGAACGACTCAGGATTGGCCAGTTATGTCGCCTCTTTGTTAGATCCAGGGATTGCTTGGAAAGACATTGAATGGCTCCGCTCCATTACGAAGTTACCCGTGATCGTAAAGGGTATCTTGCATCCAGACGATGCTCTCAAGGCTCGTGATTATGGAGCCTCGGCCATTGTCGTGTCGAATCATGGCGGACGTCAGGTCGATACCGCTCAGGCCACGATTAAAGCGCTGCCGAAGATTACTGAACAATTAAATGATTCAATAGAGGTCTACGTCGACGGCGGGGTTCGCCGAGGCACAGATGTCTTAAAAGCCTTGGCTTGCGGAGCCAGGGCTGTGTTGCTGGGACGCCCTATTCTCTGGGGATTAGCCGTGAATGGGCAAGCGGGGGCCGAGGCCGTTTTGCAATTGCTCAAGGCTGATTTTGATTTGGCCATGGCGCTTTGCGGTTGTCGAAGCGTCCAAGAGATACAGCGGGATTTAATTGCGGAGTAACTAAAGAGACTACGGTAAATCACTTGCGGGCGTATAGGCTCCTCTATTGAAAATGGTGAAAATGTTTAAGAGACCCGTCATTCTTACGATTGTTTGTTTGCTCTCTTTTCATTCTGCTGTCTTTGCTCAGGGTGATATGTCCCGGCAAAAGACTGTTGAACCTAAGCTTGACGAGAAGGCGCTTGCTCGCTGCATAAGCGATATGGAAGCGAAGGACGAGGGGACTCGCGCTCAAGCTGCGTATAAACTTGGCAAGCTAGGTAAGAGTGCAGAGCCTCAGCAGCTTCAAAGGATACTCGAATCGCTTAAAGGAGCGCTTAGAGATCCTAACGAGGAAATTCGTTTGTTTGCAGCCCGATCATTGGGTCAAATTGCGAATGAGAGCCCGAAGCATGCTCGCCAGCTCGGACCCAAGTTAGTTCCAGCATTGAAGAACCAGGATTCTGAAGTGCGGTCTGTTATTGCAAAAGCTCTTGTTAAATCGAGGTCTTTGGCAAAGATTGAATTGAAAGAGGTTCAAGGCTGGCTCATTGAATGCCTGACGAACAAAGAGGGTGACCTTCGTCGCTGCGCAGCCTATATTCTGGGAGATTCGCACAAGCATTTGAGTCCAGGTCAGATTAAGAGGATTGTGCCAGGCCTTATCAAGCTATTGAAAGGTAGAGATAAGGGACTTTCGACTGTGGCTGCTCATGCTTTAGGGAAGTTTCCAAAGTATGCTACTCATGGGGTGAAACCACTTCTTCTCTTAATGCCGGATCGCGTTGGAGAGGAGCAAGAGGAGATTTGGACCACTTTGTACCAAATCACAACCGGTGTTGATAGATCGCAGGCGAGAGCGATCGCGCTCATCTTCATCGAGGTGCTCGCTCATAAGAATAGTGGAGTCTGTCGCAATGCTGGATATCTTTTGGGGTTGCTTGCGGGCAAGTTAGATCAATTGAATGCGACTAAGGCAGTGAATCGTTTGAGTGCCTTTCTTGATGAGAACGATCCACTTCTCCTAATGATGGCTACACAATCATTGGCATCATTTGGTTCCTACGGGGTCCCCATTCTTCTTGAAAAGCTGGGAGCTGCGTCAATAGATCTGAAGTGCGCTATCATCAGTGGATTGGGAAGTCAGGGATCTAAGACTCAAGAGGCTATCCCAAAACTATTGGGGCTGCTAAAAGACAAAAGTAATGAGGTTCGCTGCTATTCCATTGCTGCGCTGGGAAAATTGGGTCGAGTCGGGTCATCAAAGAAAAGGGTCGAGATTTTTAATGCGATTTTAGCTGAGTCAGAGGATATAGACTGGACTATCCGTCGGCATGCTCTCGAATCTCTGGATCGATTAAGTAACAGGGTTTCTAAGGGACACTATAAAAAGATCATTGCTGCTTTCGCTGTGTGCCTAAGAGACGAGAATCGACTGGCGCGTCATTTCGCCATAAATGCGCTCGGGTCCCTGGGGGCGAGAGATACGAGGGTTGGGGCAAAGGTCATCGCGCAGATATTGTTGAGAACCTTAAAAAACGGCAAAGATCAGGTAGAGATTGTGAGAGCCCTGGGGCAATTGAACGGAGGCGGCGTCGCGGGCATTCCTTTATTGAAGGACTTCTTGACAGCGAAAGAAGGATTACTTCGTTTTCACGCTGTGGAAGCCCTTGGGGCAATTTTGAAAGAGGTCCCTGAATTGGAAGCGCAGGGGACGATCGCTGCGTTGACGAAGGTGCTCGGTGACAAAGAGATCGATATCCGACGCGCCGCTGTGATTGCTCTGGGAGAGCTTGGGGAGAAATCAGAAAAGGCAGTCCCTAAGCTGATCAAGTTACTTACAGACAAAGACGTGATCATCCGTCGAATTGCTGCTGGAGCCCTTGGTAAGATAGGCAAGCACTTGGAGAAGAGAGAGTCAATTGTGGAGGGGCTTAAGCGGACTTTGAGAGATAAAGACCCAAGAGTCAAAGAGGCTGCTAAAGAAGCCTTGAGACTTCTCCTGAGTGAGGATCACTCTCCTGGGAAGTGAGGCGGATTATTGCGCTCACTATTGAGAGACTGCGTCCGACAGAGCTTAAGCCTGCCCGCCTATTCTTGCTGCTGCAGACTTTTGGTCAACAATAGATAGATAAAGCCCATGGCACCGGCGCCGTGAACTGTGACAGTCTCTACGGGGGCTTGGAATTCATAAAGCTCGTGACCTGAGAGCGCGTAATGAGCCAGGCTGTGAATCCCGCAGACGACAGCAAAGGCTGCTCGGCTGCGGGTTTTGATCGTCCGATTCTGATGCTCCGCCAGAAGCAAGAGCCCTGAAAAAATGGGAATGTGGCCCAGAATAAAGACAACTTGGGCGACCTTGTCTTCGAGCATGTTAATGAGAGGAAGCAAGCGCCATTCGTGGGCGGCGATGGCATCCATTTCGTGGCAGGCAAAGAGCGCGAAGATCAGATAGAAGGCGATATTGGCCCAGCCTTGGCGATTGCTTGTTAGTTCTTTAGACATTCTTCTCTCCCCGTAGTGACTCCGTTAAGAGAGGTGCTTAGCAATGCTAGGACCAATCTGTCGAGATTGAGTGAATCTTGCAGAGAGGCCTTGTTCTTGAGAAGAAGAGAGGCTGTGCCGTTGCTAGGAAAGAGGACGCTTTTTTAGAACGTTGCGAAAGCGCCCCAGTGTGTTGCAAAGTCGCACGCCTCTCCGGGCAGCGCTGTCAGTGAACCCGGACTGGTCTATTTCTTTGTGATGGTCGCAAGGGACGCTCGCAAACGAAGCCAATGGAACGCCTTGAAGGCTGCGTCTCGGAAACTTTCACAAACTCTTCTCTTATTCGTTATCCTGTGGCCGTCCTCGAAACTATGTTTGAGTTAAATGGGAGAAACCATTGTTGCCAGTATTGATAATCATGTTCTCTTTAGTGGTGCTCGCTTTCATTCTAGTCCTGTGGAGTGAAGGGCTGGCAAAGAAGACGGGGCCAGCGTCTCAGCTTGGGGGGCGGCCCTGTGTTGAGGGGGAGCTAACCGGTGTCATGGAGAGCACTGTGCTTGGAGTCCCGCCTAAAATTGTGTGTGGCGTGAAGCTCTTTTTCGACGGAGAGGCGTTGACGGGACATTGTGAGATCCTCGAACAAAAATGGGGGAAAATCCCGCCCCTTGAACTCTTTGTTTACAAACGAGGAAGCAAGGTTGAGGGACGATTTCCGAAGGGCAAAACCTGGAATACCGTTGAAGGCTTTCTCAATGATGAGCGCGGAGAATTGAC
>JARGOJ010000179.1 GCA_029210225.1 Planctomycetota bacterium | reverse complement strand
AGCGAAATGGAGTTCTCGTTCGTAGTGTATCAAGACAATCGGGCAGCGCTGTCAGATCTTGAGTCAGTCTCCCTGCTTACTGTTACTGAAAAAATTAACAACCGAATCAAGTGAGTCGCATAGAGCGTGCCCGAAACCGACCGGGCTTTGGAGAGGTCTTTCGACCCCCGCTCCCGGTGCCAACTTGACGGTGCCCGTTTCTCTTAACGACTTGATGAAATCCCCTGTCAATAAAGAAGGGACGAGGGAATTCGGTCAGGAGTCGACAAAAATATCTAGTGAAGACGTGATAAAATTGGCTTTCCCTCTTAACAGGGAGACTCTTTTTTGATATCGAGAATGCTTCATATGAACCTGTGTTGATATGAAGCGGCGTGGAGCTGTTGATGAGCGCAGATAATATCGAACTCTGTGTTTCAAAGCTAAAAGTTCTGGCGGAAGACACACGGCTTAAGGTTGTCCTTTCTCTGCTAGAGCATCCGAAGCATGTCGGAGAACTGGCAGAGAAACTGAGTATCGGGCAGAGTCTTCTCTCTCATCACCTCAAAATCTTGAGGGACGCTGAACTGGTGGTCGATCGTCGAGATGGCAAGTCAGTGCTCTATGAGGTTGCTCCCGAAGTTGAAGCTATGAGCGAAGGGAAAGTCATCAACATTGGTTGTTGTTGCCTTTCTTTCCCAAAAAAGATCTAAGCCAATCGGTCTCTTCCCAGGCCCATTGGTCTGGGGGAATCACTGTGTCCATCGAAAATGATACGCCACCCTCACGGCGTCACTTCCTAAAAGGCTCCATCCTGAGCGCGCTCACCGCTGGAGCGCTGACATCTTCATCTGAACAGGCCTACGGTGACAAGCGCTATCCCAAAACAGCTGCGCCACCCAAAGAATTTGACTTCAACAAAAAGTCTGGAGCCCTTGAAGCCGACAAGGTCGTCAAGAGCGCCTGCCAATTCTGCAATTCTCTCTGTGGCCTCAACGTTCATATGAAAGCTGGCCGGGTCATTGATATCACTGGCGAAGAGAACGATGGTGTTCAAGCCGGTGGGTTCTGCGTCAAAGGACCCATGATGCTTCAATTGATCTACAACAACGAACGCCTGAAAACTCCGCTCATCCGAGTCAGCGGCGAAAAAGGCAGCGAAGATGCGAAGTTTAAACCCGCCTCCTGGGATGAAGCCCTCACCGTCATCGCCAAGAAATTCCTGGCCCTTCGAGACGCCGGTCAAGCTCACACCATCGCGAGCCGGACAACCGGGCGTATGCTCCGAGGCAGCGGCGACGTCATTGCTCGCTTCTTCGGCCTCTTAGGGAGTCCAAACAACACTGATGTCGGCCCGGTTTGCAATGACGCCGGGGGCAACGCCCTTGGAAAAACCCTCGGTTTGGGGAACTTCACCAATGGCTATGGAATTGATGGAAACACCGGAAAAGAAGACCTCGGGCAAAGCAATGTCACCCTCTTCTTCGGAACCAATCAGGCCGAAACGCACCCCGTCACCTTCGCTCACCTCCTCCGTGAGAAGGCAAAGCGCAAGAGTCGCTTCATTTGCGTTGACCCACGCCTGACACCCACTGGAGCCCAATGTGACGAGTGGATCGCCCCCAAACCTCACACAGACTTGGCGTTGGTCCTGGGAATGCTCACTCACATCATTGAGAAGAAGCTCTACGATGAGAACTATGTCAAGAAATGGGTGCTCGGCTTTGATGAACTCAAGAGCCACTTGTTAGCAAACAAATACACTCCCGAGTGGGCCTCTCAGCGCTGTGATGTGCCCGCCGAGACAATTGTTAGAATTGCTGAACTCTACGCGAAGACAAAACCTGCCGCTATTTACTGCAACGCCGGAATCTCCCATCAATTAAGCGCATTTACAACTTATCGTGCGATGATTTTTCTTGCTGCGATCACCGGGAATATTGGTGTCCCAGGGGGTGGCTGCAACTTTATGCATAACACCTGGCCCGGCGGCCTCGGCTTGCCCAGCTACCCAAAGGTCGCCTCAAAGCGTCCAAACATCACGGAAACAGCGCTGCCAGTTGGACCCGACTGGTTCGCAGAATCAATCTTAAAGAAACGTCCCTACGCCCTCCGTGCGCTCTGGACAGTCGGCAATCCTCTCCTCTCATCCGCAAACACGAAGAAGGTTGCCGAGGCCTTCAAGAATCTCGAATTCTATGTTTACACCGGCCTGTTCATGGAAGAATCCGCTTACTACGCCGACGTGATTCTCCCTGCCTGCAGCGGCTTGGAAATGGAAGGCGTCTATATGCGTCGGGACGATCGAGGTATTCGCTGGCAGCAAAAAGCCGTCGATGCCGTCGGCCAATCCGTTCCCGATTTCCAAATGTGGATTAAGCTCGCGCAGATCATGGAGTCACTCGATAAAAAATCTTCGAAAGGCTATTGGTCCGAATCTCTTCCCACAGCTTGGAACGACTACAAGGTCCTCTGGGATCTCTTTGTGAAACACACACCGAGCGCTGCAGGTATGACTCAAAAGCGATTGGAAAATATGAAAGAGCCACTGCGCTGGCCCTGTATCGATGAGAAGAGCCCTGGCGTGAGCACGCTCTATATGGACGATCCAAGCTGGTACAAAGCCGTTGCGGTGCTTGATCCAACGAAGAAAGGTCAGCGCTTTCTCACTGCTAGCGGCAAGATTGAAATCTACACCCGTGACCTTGATGCCCAATTGAAAACAGTTGGACACAGTGCCCTGCCAAGTTACTTCACCCACCCCGAAGTCACCGGGAATCAGCGCTCCATACAATATACGGACAAGCTCGCCAAGAACCCGATCAATCCTCACTCTCTGACTCCAATTGTGACCTTTGGCCCCAACGCGAAGCCAGACCTACACAAGACCTATCCACTCATGGGAATGATTGGCCGAGCCAGCGTAGTTCACTTCGCGAGTCTGACCCAATGGACTTATACTGGAAAACAAATGAACGGCATTCGCTTCGTTCAAATTCACCCAAAGACCGCTGCGGCTGTGAAGATTGAGCAAGGAGATCGCATTGTCGTCGAAAGCCCCCGAGGTCAGGTGACAGGAACAGCGCTCCTTTGGGACGGTATTCGCGAGGACACTATCTTTGTACCTAATAGCTTTGGACCTTCACAAAAATTCGGCGATGTCTTGGGCACCCCGCGCTACGAATCGGCGAACACCTTACCCGGGGACGAGTTCTTTGATGTCCTCTCTGGCCAACAGGCATACAAGTGCTTCGCCTGCAAAATTTCAAAGGCCCCGTGAACGATGAGCACTAGGCTCGAAAATTAAGTGACGCTTCAACCTGCAGCATTGAAGCGTCACCTATTCTTCAATTTCCCAACAATGACCGAACCGACACACTTATTTTGGCCCATTGTTTTTTTTCTCGAGTGTTGCTCAAATGTTGCAACTGCCTATTTAGATTCAACTTGCGAAAACTCAATCCTCTTAGGTATTCTCAATCGAAGATTCACATTCGAGATAACCTGAGGATGACATTGAGTCAGAACCTAATATGCCCTCGATGCCAAACAAAGCTACTCCTTCCCCCCAATAGCGCGGGAAGACAGGGGGTGTGTCCCGCTTGTAAGCAATTGATCAAGCTGTCAGGCTATCTTAACCCTGGAATTGATTCGACCCCCGTTCACCTGAGAGTGTTTCCGGAACCCTCCCCCTTCTCTGGACCCTTTGCAGGAGCGCCGACACCAAGCCTGATGCCGGCGAACCCAAATGTGCAGCCGATGCGCAGTGGAACTCAGGACCAACAATTTGGCTACGGCGTTCCCAACACACCATTTCCAATGGCTCACGGGAATTTATCTCCGAATTTGGCCGACGTCTACGCGATTTGTCGAGAAGCTCTCAAGGGAGAGCCGCTTGCAGCCTTTCACAGCGGGGAGAGCTTTGACCACAAAGGGCAACTTGGGAAAGGAGGGATGGGAGTTGTTTATCGCGTCATTGACAAAAGGCTGGACAGAGATGCCGCGCTAAAAGTCCTTAAAACAGCAAGCACAGAGCTTGAAGCTCGTTTCTTACGTGAGGCAAAGATCACGGCCAAGCTTGATCACCCCTCAATTCCACCGGTCTATGAGATTGGGAAATTTGAGAACGGTGAGCTCTATCTTCTGATGCGCGTCATTGAGGGAGAGACCCTTGAGTCTTTCATCCAGGAGTATTCAAAAAATCGGAAACCTCAAAAGTTACGTCCGTTACTAGAAGTCATGATTAAAGTCTGTGAGGCGCTGGCTTACGCCCATTCCCAAGGATTCCTGCATCGGGATCTCAAGCCGGCCAATATAATGGTCGGAGCGTTCGGTGAGGTTTTGGTGATGGATTGGGGTTTGGCCAAGCAAATTGGCTCGGAGACAGATTTAGTCGTTGATAAGAACGCGGAATTAGTCGAGGAGATCGGTTTAACACAACAAGGCACTATTCTCGGTACTTTGGGCTATATGCCTCCTGAGCAGGTTGACGGCGACGGAGTTGATCAGAGGTCGGACGTCTTCGCGTTGGGTGCAATCCTAACGGAGGTTCTCACGGGCCGTCCCCCCATTGACGGCGCGAGTAATATCAATAGGCTCAACGCTACGCTCAAGGGCAAGATTGCAGGGCCTCTCGACCGAGACAAGAGTATCCCCAAAGACCTCGACTATATTGCAAGAGCGGCGCTAGAAGTCGTTCAGGAAAATCGGACTTGTTCGGCAACGGACTTTGCGAATCAGTTAAAAGCCTTTTTATTGAATGAACCAGTTTGTGGCTACTCCTATCCGTTCCGTGAACGAAGTCGACGCTTCATTGGAAGGCACGCGGGCATACTATTGAGTGGCGCAGTAGGAGCACTGTTTCTTGCGACGGCCGCGGCATCCTATCTCGCCTTACAAAACGAAAGAGAAAAGGCGAAGTCGGCGAAGAAAGATGCTGCAGCAAAGATTGTGAAGACCGGTCGAGAGCTGGACCGGGCGAAGATTGAGCGAGAGAAGGCTAAAGCTGTCCTCTCGCTTTTCCAGAAAGCTAGGCAATTGCTAGGGAGGGGGGGAAGTAAAGAAAAAATTCTTAAAACAATCGAGGCAGGGTTATCCGCAGGTGATCGGAGTCAGACATCGTTACTCGTCGCCGCTAAAATATGCGATGTCGCCAATTTTAATGATGAACAAGAAGCACTTTTAACGGAAGCGATAAGAAAGCACTCTCCAGCCTACGAGGCTTTGTTTAACCTCCACCTTCTAACATTGAAGCGAGAGCGACGTGATTTTTACTTTACGAAAGCGCTGAAAGATCTCTGGGAATTAGCTGTAAAACGAGGAGACGAAAATGAGTTCACGCTGTTTTCCAGAGCGATGACTCTTCAAGCAGAAGGAGACAATGAGAGGGCGCTGAAGCTCTACGACAAGATTGAAAGTGATCACACCAGCACGTTCACTTGGATGTACGTTAACCGAGGGAAACTTCGGGAGGAATTGAAGGACGATGAAGGAGCACGCGAGGATTACGACAAAGCAATTTCACTAGACTCGAACTTTTCTATTGCCTACAACAACCGTGGGAGCCTACGAAAGGACTGCGGGGACAAGAAAGGGGCGCTCAAGGATTACAATAAGGCCCTTTCAATTAATTCTAGAGATGCTACAGCTTTCGTCACTCGTGGGCTTTTGCGGGCCGAGTTTGGCGATAAGAAAGGTGCGTTTGAAGATTACGATCAAGCGATTTCTGTCGACCCCAAAAACGCTAGAGCCTACTCCTCCCGAGGACTCTTGAAGTCAGGTTCTGGAAACGACGACGGCGCCCTTCAGGATTACAACAAGGCCATTTCACTAGATCCCAAAGATGTGTTGACTTACAACAATCGAGGGGTTTTACGGATGGAAAAGGGGGACAGTAATGGCGCGCTCAAGGATTTCACCATCGCTATCTCTGTCGATCCCCGATTTGCCATGGCTTACGTCCACCGCGGAAATCTCTATATCGCCATGAGAAACAGGACGGCGGCGCTGAAGGATTACAATAAAGCCATTTCCATTGATGCCAATTACGACACAGTCTACTTTGACCGTGGGAATTTATGGAAGGAGAGTGGGAAGCGAACAGCGGCGCTGAAGGATTACAACAAAGCCATTTTGATAAACCCCCTTTTCGTGAAGGCTTATATCAATCGAGGGCTCTTATTGTCTGATATGGGAGACCGAAGGGGGGCGCTCAGGGACTATGATAAAGCCATTTCCCTAGACTCCACTGTTTCCTCAGCCTACAACAACCGCGGGAATTTGAGATCCTTTATGAATGACAAAGCGGGGGCACTCAAGGATTTTGAAAAAGCTATCGCTATCAATCCTAATTCTGCGGTGACCTATGCCAATCGTGGAATTCTATACATGAAACAGGGAAAATCCAAGCTAGCAATCAATGACATGAAGCACTTTCTCAGTCTTCAACCGAATCATCCTGCCGCGCAACAGTTCCGTGCCTACATTCAAAAACTCACGAAGCAGCTAGAAAAATGACGGGGCCTGACTGTACATAGAAACATGGATGTGAGTGCATGTCCTTGGTCTTGTCCACAGTAAAACTATCAACGCTTGTGCGTCTAGCCGTTGCGCTGAGGACGGCCAATCAAATCGCTTCTTGTGCTGGGCTAGGGACAATACGCTAGCTCACCGCGACCTTTTCAACGAGCCAGTCGCTGACAATCGTGACCATTTTAGCTTCATGCTCTCCAGAGAAGAGGTGGTCGGCTCCATCCATAGTCTTCAAAGAGGCCTTGAGGTGTGCGCGGCTGTGAATATCAATCGAATCTTGCAGAGGCACAACGCTGTCTCCGCTTCCGTGGACCAGGAGCCATGGCTGTTTAATTTCGGATCCTTTGTCGACGACGGATTTCAATTCGCTCATCTCATTCATGAAGATGCTTGAGAGAGGACACTCGGGCTTGTCCCACATGAGATCGTTGTCTGGTGTTAGAGATCCGAATTTGCGTTGGGCGAAGTCTTGAACATGAACCATTCCGGCGAGGGACACAAGAACGTCAATGCGGGGGTCTGCGGATGCGCAGAGAACTCCGACTGCGCCCGCCATACTGTGGCCCACGAAGACGACCTTTTGAAAGCCACTTACAGCATTGAGAATGGCTTTCAGATCATTGACTTCCTTCAGAATTGTGGACTGCTTGAAGTCGCCCTGAGATCGTCCGTTGCCAGAGAACGAAAAGCGTAGCGTGGCGAAGCCAAGCTCGTCGAGTCCTTTTGCCAGCGCTAAGGCCCAGCTCCGATCTTTGTTGGCGGTGACGCCGTGACCGAGAATGACGAGGACCCGACTACGCTCTGCGCCGGAGCAATAGGCTAAGTCTAATTGTTCACCATTGCGATTCTTAATTGGTCCGAACATGATGGCCTCCCGCGTTGGCTTTCATTGACAATGAAACCTTCGTTCAATCAAAAACAATGACTGAGCGAATTCCGTCGTGCTTCTTCATTAAATCAAAGCCGTCATTGACTTGATCGAGGGTGAGCTTATGAGAAACAAAACCGTCTAAGTCAATCTTGCCGTCCACGTACATGTCGACGAGCTGTGGCACATGTGTGCGACCCTTCGCGCCACCAAAACTGCCGCCTTGGACAGTTCGTCCGGTTATTAGATAGCGAGGGATGATCTCCAATTTTTCGCCCCGTCCGGCGACTCCAAGCATTGTACTCAGTCCCCAGCCCATTCGAGCGGCTTCGACGGCCTGGCCCATCACTGAGACTAATCCTGTGGCCTCAAAGCTATAATCCACGCCGACGCCTTTGGTCAATTCTAGTACGGTGGCGACGCTGTTTTCGTCGGCAACAAAGGTATCCGTGGCGCCGTATTTTTTTGCTAACTCAAGACGTTCTTTGGACCGGTCAATAGCAATGATTCGACTGGCTTTTGATAATTGCGAACCTAAAACCGCGCCGAGCCCAACCATTCCGCAACCGAAAACGGCAACGGTCGACCCCTCTTCAACCTTGGCTTTCCAAAGGGCGGCGGCGATTCCTGTCGTGGCTCCACAGGCCAGCAGACAAATCGCTTCCATAGAGGCCTCAGGGTTGACCTTCGCTAACGCGATCTCGGGCATGACTGTGTATTCGGCGAAGGTGCTGGTTCCCATGAAATGCCGCAGCTCTTTACCGTTGCGTGATAGTCGACTTGTGCCATCGGGGAGATAGCCTTGTCCTTGTTGGGCGCGAATGGCGGTGCAGATGTTTGTTTTACCGCTGAGGCAGTTCTCGCACTTCCTGCATTCTGGCGAAAACAGGGTGACGACGTGGTCGCCCTTCTTCACAGACGTGACGCCCTCACCAATGGCCTCAACGACTCCCGCGCCTTCGTGGCCGAGGACACAGTCTTTGTATCCGCTCGGGTCGACGCCGCTGGCGGTGTAGAGGTCGGTATGACAGACTCCACACGCATGAATCTTGACCAGGACCTCACCGGGTCGGGGGTCAGCGATATCGATCTCCTGGACGACAAGGGGTTGGCCGAATTCTTCCAGGACCGCGGCTCTCATCTTCATCGGGTGCTCTTTCTTTACCTATAGATATAAAGTTCGGCGAAGCAGGGAGAATCATACACCAAGACGTGCATATTGAGTATCTCCCGAACTTCTTTGAGACCTAGTGTTTTGCAGTGACTCGCTCCAAGCCAAGTAGTATCTCACTAAGCGCCGTATTGGGATCGGTGGTGAGACAGCGAAGCTTGAAGGCCCCGTAGGTCTGTCCGGCGGGAGTGAACACTTCAATGAGTAAATCTGGATAGTTCCTTAATCTCTCTCTCTCGACACTCTCGTCCATCGCTTCAGGATCAAGCTCAGTTCCTTTGGTTTCGTAGACATAAACGAGCAATCCTGTGGGGCAGTATGCGCGAATCACTCGACTAAAATGATGATCCATAAAAAGGACGGATTCGGAGACGCTGAGGATTCCTAGCACCGATTGGTATTTGTCGACATCGCTACTTTGGGCAGACCAGGCCTCATCAAGGCAGTCCCTTTTGAAGCGTCGGCCTCGAATGGTGTAGAGGAGGTAACCGTCACCGATTGAATCGAGTGTGATGCCCTTGAGGTCTAACTCCGAGAAGGGCTCCTCAAGTGTTGGGATCCAGCAAAATTCATAGCGCTTACAGTTCCACCAAACTGTTGGAGGAGCTTTATATTCGTCGGGATCAATTGGAAAATCGCCGTCGAATACTTCGTCCTCTGGCTCTTTGATTTCATTGCGAATCCAGTTTTTTTCTGGGCTCCGAATCTGGACACGACGGAAGTTAAAGACTTTATGAATTGGAGCCGAGTGACGACCTCGGAGATCCCACTCTTCCTTCAGCGTTCCGCGATTCGTCACAGATAGCACTTGATGGGAGACTTTGATTCTCAGGCTCGCTTGAATGTTTCCCCGCGCATTAAGCAAAAATGTCCCGAAGAAATAGATACTTCCAACGACAACGATAGCCCCCGTTAAGAAGTGACGATTGAATTTCCAGCTGCTAAAAGTTCGAAAAATCAATCCACCCATCCACAACCATGCGATGTGAATGAGCAATCCGAGATAGAAAATACTCGTTTCGAACTTTGCCATGATCTGGTCAGCGTTCATTGTTGAATAACTTTGAAAAACCTTCGGATATAGCCAAAAGTCGAGTTTTATAATAAAGGCTGTATAGGCAACGATTCCCAAGATTGGAATTCCAACCGAGGCAATGAATAGATAACACTTCTTCGCCCAGGAATGAGTGAAGAGGCGAAGCAATGGCGAGTTCTTAAAGTCGGAGAGACGACGGGTCATCGAAAAATTCCTGAGGATCGAACAAAAGGAAGCTTCACGAATGATAAGCCTCGGTCGCCCACGTGAGTCAAGAAAACGTCGTGGAACGGTCTTTTTAGCAAGATTTTGACGGCGTTTGGCGGAGAGATAGGCTGGAGATTGTTGGGTTCGTTGGGTTTGGAGACGAGAAACCTAGCTTTTTGTGGAATTGGGCGTTTATTTTGGCAGCGTAAACCGTAGCATCCGGTCTTCATATAGACAGGATCTTCGCGAGACATTGTGACTGCGCGCCGGGCTCGGGAGATCTGAAAACAAGGGCAGTTTCATGAAACGCATTCTCACTTTATTACCTCTTTGCCTTCTATTCATTGGATGTGGAGGGGGCGGGGGCAGCAGCTCAAGCGCTCCTCCCATCGCAAACTTTCCGGGAATCGCGACCAACGGCGGCCAGATCTTAGCGGGCATCGGAGATATCTCAGTCAGGGTCGTCGACCGCAGTACCGGTGCGGCGATTGAAGGAGCGACTGTCTGGGTTAACAATAATATAAACAACACAGCGCTGACTGATGCGACAGGGCAGGCGACCGTTGGGAACATTCAAGGAAGTCAAGCGGCGCGCAGTATCAGCGCTGGAAAAGCTGGCTTTGGCTTGATCACCATCGTCACGACCGCCACGGAGCTCTCTCTGTCGCTTAGGAAGTCGAGCGCCGCTGGCAACGACACGGTCAATGTGCAAGGCACGGCGCTCTTCTCCGGCGTGACTCCAAACGCCGACGCGCTCTTCTTCACGGAGACCGCAGAGAAAGTCGGCTACACGAGCACTTCTGTGCAAAACGCCGGGGGCGCAGGGAACTTTTCAATTTCAGTGCCGGCGAATCAACCACACCTCTTTGGAATCATTGCCCGCGACGGGAACAACACCATCAGCGCTATCACAGTGGCGACGGTAAACGCAGGGACTTCAAACATTGCTTTGGGTGCTGTTCAATTGGCCCTCGAAGATGCGTCCCTTCCCCTCACGACAGGTCAAGTTCAAGGGATTTCAGCGAATCACGACCAGTCGACAGTGCGAATTGGATTTTTTACTGATAATTTCAATCTTGTTCATTCCATTGGCGCTTCGAATCCCGCGGGTGGACTCGCTGTTTACAATAACTTCCGTGTGCCCGGACCCAATGTCACAGGCTTACTTCAGACAATTAATTTCCAGAACCGCCTCTTCGCCGAAACGAGAGATACGACCACCTCTCAGTTCAGTGAGGTCTTCGGCAACTATGACTTGCTCGACACGCAGTTTCCCATTGTGACTATGCCTGCCGGCGACTTGAATGTGGTCATCGCGCCCAATGGCTCCACTCCAACGCTGACAATGACAGTGACGAACGCGACCCTGTCAGCAAGCTCGGCCTACTATGAAATGAACTTCTTGAACATCGTAAATGGAAACAGAAAGCGGCAATGGTCGATTTTCTTGGCTGGGGATAGTCAGAACTTTGTTGTTCCTACTGTTCCAGTCGCATTGATGGACGAAGGCTTAGTGGCCGGCCAAAGCTACACAGTGACGACTCGCGTTCGCGGCACCAGCGGCATCGACTTCGCGAATTTCAATATCCTTCAGGCTTTGAACGCATCAGGACAGCTCAGCTTCGGACAGGACGTCATGTATACCCCCTGAGCGAAGAGTTCTTCAATTGAAATCAATGGCCGAGCCTTTGGAGTGTTCCTGAGACTCGGCCTTTTCTCATCTTAGAACTGAGGGTCATCTTCGTAGGCGGCGCCGAGGGCTTCGGCGAAGAGTGTATAGGCGTCGTGCAATTCATCGAGGTCTTTCATAACCCCGAGACGGCAGAACACCAGCTCATCAACGCCCTCAGGGAGCTTTTCGGCAAAGAAGCCCTGATCGTCTCGGATATAGAAGCGGATGTTGGGTTGAACATGTATCAGCTCCTTCAAGCGACTATTGGAGAAGAACTTCTTAATGAGGGGCGCGCTGTTACTCTTGATTATGAATTCTTCGTCAAAATAGCGATCGCCAATTTCGATGTCCTGTCCGCCGAGAAACGCTGCAATGCCCGAGAAAATGTGGGCTCTATAGATTTCAAAACGGAGCGCGTCGCTGTTGCAAAAGGGGGCTCTAATTCGGGTGAAGGTTTGTGAGTTCTTTCCTCCGGTGGAAT